>DTSG01000475.1 GCA_012965455.1 Planctomycetaceae bacterium
GCCGGGGAAGATGTTGACGAGATCTACGCCAACGTTCGCAGCACCTCGGCCGAGGATGTTGCTATGATTCTCGAGTCGGCTCAACGGGTGGTCATTGTGCCTGGATATGGTTTGGCGGTTGCCCAGGCACAGCATGCGGTGCGCGACATGGGGAATCTGCTGGAAGCGAAGAATATTGTTGTCGATTATGCGATTCACCCGGTTGCTGGGCGTATGCCAGGCCACATGAACGTCTTGCTGGCCGAGGCTGATATTGATTACGACAAGCTCAAGGAAATGGACCACATCAATCCCATCATGGAAACTGTCGATGTGGCGATTGTAATCGGGGCCAACGACGTTGTTAACCCGGTAGCCCAGACGGATCCCGATTCGCCCATTGGCGGGATGCCAATTATTGAAGTGGGCAAGGCTCGAACCGTGATTGTAATTAAGCGGAGCTTGAGTCCTGGTTTTGCCGGCATCCCGAATCCGCTGTTTGCGGCTGACAATACACTGATGTTGTTTGGAGATGGGCAGGACGCGGTGTTGGAAATCGTCTCAGCGCTGAAAGATATTTAGCCCAGAGATCAGGGTCCAGGTACTGCCGCTTCCTTGAGCTGCTGGTATTTCTGCTGGTATTTTCGCCATAGTCGCTTGTGACGGTCATTCAGTTGCACAGGCCTTCCCTGGATAAAAGCCCTTTCCACTTGCGTCGTAGTTTCCAGGGGATTTCCGGTCGTGACAATTAATGTGGCGTCTAACCCTGGTTGCAGTGAGCCGACACGCTGGTCGAGGCCCAGGATTTCCGCTGGAGATAACGTAATGGCCTTCAGAGCCTCGTCTGCAGGTAGACCAAAGGCAACTGCCACCGCAGCATGATATGGCAGGTTACGGACATTGGCGGCACCAAAACGGCCATACGAAGAAATGCAGAACTGGATGCCCTGTTTTCGTAGTTGTTCCGGCAAGGTGTAGGCGTCATCGTAGGCATCGTGACGCTTTCGAGGCAATCGATAGACGCCACCAATGATGACTGGAATCTGGTGCTGTTTGAGTAGTGCGGCACAGCGCGGAGCATCGTGACCACCAAACAGGATCATCTTGAGCTTTCGTTCGCTGGCAAAAGCGACGGCAGCCTGGATTTGCTGGATTTCATTTGCCTGTACGATGATCGGCAACTTGCCTGCTAAGACCGGAATCATTGCTTCCCAACGCGCGTCACGATCCTGACCTTTGACTTTCGCTTGCCGAGCTTGTCGATACGCTTCGGCATCGTCGAAGGTTTGGCGCAGGTTCTCCAGTGTTTTGTCTCGGTCCTTGATCTGTTGTTTGGCGGATTTGTCGACCCACCAGTCGCTGACCGCTGCCATATTGGGCCACTTCAGGATCATTCCAGCATTCGGCTGCAAAGTCATCTCTTCCCAGGTCCAGCCATCGAGTTGGAGTACAGCTGCCTGGCCTGAAATCGTTCCACCCCGGGGGGCCGTCAGGGTCAGTAGTACACCATTGCTGCGGGTGACTGGAATCAATTCACTGTCTGGATTGACCGCAACCCGGGCTTGCACGTTCGGATTAATGTCGCCCGTTTCAGCCTCATCGATCGATGCCCGTACCGCTTTCACTTCAATCAGGCCCATGTTCGTCATGGAATCGAACATGCCGGGATAGATATGTTTGCCGCGTACATCAATTATCTGGCTGTTGGCCGGGATTGGAATATCCTGACCCAATCGTACAATCCGTCCTGCGTCAAATAGTAGCGTTCCATTGTGAACGACGGGACCTGAAATCGGGTGAATGGTGCCACCGATCAAAGCGATCGGTTTCTTTTGCGGCGCACCGGGAATTTCGGGATTAGCCTGCAGACGCGAAGGTAGCGCGAGCAACAACAGGATGCCGAGAAATTGAGTTAAAGATCGGGCCAGATCGAGTCGTCTTTGATTCATAGTAACCAGGTCCTCTTGTCGGGAGGTGTGCGGGAATTCCCGGGATCAGTGATGATGTTGATGTACAAATAATCACATCAAAAGAAATCAATGTATCGTAGGGTTATTAACCCAAAGGATAGCAATGTCTAGAGGGCAATATCTAGAACCATATTGGATCAAGATTACAGAGAATAATACATCAAGAACTTACGAAAAAAAAAAACTGCGCTGCGGCTACGCAAAATTATAAAAAATTGCGAATCTGATCAGACCGA
>DTSG01000476.1:0-2254 GCA_012965455.1 Planctomycetaceae bacterium
CATATACTTGTAAGCGTAAAGATGAATCAGCGATGAAATTAACGTGACCATACAGAACATGGCTAATGTCAACGAATCAATGTAGTATCCGATAGTCAGCGCCAGAGAGCCAAATTTGCCGAGCGTATAATAAACACCGGACAACGGTTCGAACTGCGGACCATGATGAGAACCGTGCGATTCTTCTGTTGCACCCGTTTCATGCGATGCCTCTGCCGAGTCCTCAGAGGCAACAAATAGTTCGCGATTATGACTTGCCGTCGAGTTTAACGCTGTGGAATCATGATCGTGGTCGGTTTCATCATGCCCTTGATGCTCGTCGTGTCCAGCTGCGCCATGTTCGACGTGACCTTCATGGCCAATGTTGAGGTGCTTTAAATGTTCCTCATTGGATTCTTTCAACTCAGCCAAAACCTGAATGTTTGATTTTCCACTAGGATTTTCGCCCTGCAGCCAGACCGCAAGTGAAATAAATGACAGCACGGTCGAGGTGACGATTGCACCCATTGAAATCCAGGCCGCCCCACGACTGAGGTTTTTTTTGCGTAACGCATGGCCAGCCAGGAGGTTCACAAAGAACGCTCCAAGCGGAAGCAAAACCGCTACACCCAATAGTATTGAAATTGTATTTTCCATCAGCCTTTTAACTCATTCGCACGGTCGATATCAATCGTGCTGTGGTTGTTATAAAAATTCAATGCGATTGCCAGTGCCACAGCCGCTTCCGCCGCTGCCAAAACGATGACAAACAAAGCGATCAACTGGCCATCGAGCCCCAGTGTGTCACCTTCGCTGCGTAACAGTCGACTTCCAAAAGCGATGAAATTGATATTGGCTCCGTTAAGCACCAACTCAACTCCCATCAACACACCCAATAAATTTCTTTTAGTCGCCATGCATACGGCACCGAGGACAAAGAGTATTGCCCCGACTGCCAAGTACCATGAAACACTAACTGTTGCGAAAAGTAACATCTATATAATTCCAATCATCTTAAGCTGCTAAAAGCCTAATCCTCGTCTGTATTGTCTGAGTTGTCTGTGTTGTTGCCATTTGTATCAAGTGGATTTGTTGCCCGCTTATCTTTTCGCAGGACAACATATTTTTCTTCTTCAAGAACTTCGTCTTCGTCTTCCATCTTGAAAACTGACAGTCGAGCGCGACTACTACGCAATCCGGTTGCGTGGGATAGCTTTTTCGTACGAGCCATATAAGCTGCTCCGATGAGCACCACGAGCAAGTGAACCGAGATAATAATAAACGGCATCAAATACCCTGATTTACCCTGGTTTAATTTATCGTTGGGATCATCCAATTTATCAACGCGTACACCGGTGAGTGCCAGACCCAATGGAGTAGCCGCTTTGGTGTCTACAATATGAGCGTCTGTCGGATCTTGTGGCGACCGCCAATCTTCTGACCCAAATGCGGCAAACAACAATACCATTAGCAATGACCCACCAACGACGGTCGCTAAAATCCAATCGTGTGTGTGAGTCTTCATGTTTACGAAATCTTTTTGGGCTGTTAGCATCACACCAAAAATCAACAAGACCATGGTGCCGCCCACATAAATCATCAACTGCATGGCACCGACAAATTCAGCACCCGCCAAAAAGAACAACCCTGCGGTGGATCCTAATGACAGCACCAAATAAAACGCCATGCGAACGATGTTTTGTGAAATTAAAACACCGCAACCAAAACCGACTGCTGAACCGGCAAAAATGATGAAGAAAAATTGGTGCCAATAGGCCCAAGCGACAGCCATTAATTCCATTACTGCTTCCCTCCATTAACGTCCAAATCGCTTTGCGAAACTGCAACCGTCGTAACGATCGCCTCGGCGGGAACAGCCTGTTGGGCATGTGTATCATTTTCTGTAGGTACCGACTCCCGCTGAGTCTTTAAATACTCCTGTGACCATTTCTCATGATATTCATACCTGGACTTTTCATCGAGATTATTTGGTGTGGGCAAATCTAAGACTTCCCACCCAACCGCGCCAACAAAACAGAAGGCGGCAATCGGCACACAATATTTCAAACACATAGCCATCACTTGGTCAATTCGCAAACGCGGGAACGTCCAGCGAATCCAAATCATAACGGTAACACCAATAACGCCCTTGAAGATAAAGTTAGCAACACCAATAACGCCAACCGTGATCGCACCGAGCGAAGGTAAATTTGCGCCAATACTTCCTTCCACTCCGCCCAATAGATTCGCTAACCAGTCGCCAACTGGGATCGGA
>DTSG01000476.1:2264-8079 GCA_012965455.1 Planctomycetaceae bacterium
CCAAAGAACAGGATGACCGCTAATCCACTCACAAGGAACATCGAACCATATTCGGCCATAAAGAACAGACTCCAACGCAAACCTGAGTATTCAGTATGGAATCCAGCAACAAGTTCACTTTCCGCTTCTGCCAAGTCAAACGGAGCTCGATTCACACTAGCAGTGGCACAGGTGAAATAGACAATCGCAATCACAAAGGTAAAAGGATCGTTAAACACCAGCCAATTTGTAATGAATCCTTCTTGCATGTTTCCAATCGTCGTCAAATTCATCGTGCCACAAAGGAAAACGGGCACGACCACGCACATCCCCAGCGGAACTTCATAGGAAACAACTTGAGCCGCTTCTCGCATCGCCCCAAACAGCGACCACTTAGATCCCGAACCGTACCCGGCAAGAATTACGCCGAAGACTTCCAGTCCCAACACGGCTAATACAAAAAAGACCGCTGTATTTACATGATTTGCAACAACTCCATCGGCAAACGGTAGTGCGATAAAAGCTGAAAAACTGGCGGCGAAAGCTACATAAGGGGCAATCTTAAACAAAAAGCGATCCGCGACATCCGGCGTGAGGTCTTCTTTGGCAATCAACTTGATTCCATCTGCCAACGTTTGTAACCAACCGAACTTACCACCAACTCGAGTTGGCCCTAAGCGGTCTTGGATACGACCAGCCACTTTTCGTTCAAGCCAAATAAATCCCATCGCTCCAACAGCGACGACATGTATAACGAGGATACAAGCTATCAGCGCAGCGATGACATACCCTAGCCACGACCAAGGACCATCACCAAAAATGTATTCATTAAAGAACTCTGCCATGTTGTCGGCCTTTGTTCCAATTGCTGTTAAAACTGCTGCTTTTTAGATCAACTACCTGTCAATTTCACCCATGACAACGTCTAAACTTCCTACAACTGCTGGCACATCGGCAAGCAACACGCCTCGGCACAGTGGAGCAGTTACATAAAGGTTGCTAAAGCAACTACTACGCGCTCGTACTCGCCAAGGATTCGATTGACCATCGCTAACCACATAAAAACCCATCTGCCCACGAGGAGCTTCCGTTTCCAGATAAGCTTCGCCTACCGGCAATTTCTGAGTCAATTTTATTGGTTCGCCGTGTGAACCTGAACAAGCGTCATATTTCACAATGGATTGTTCGATCAAGCGGACTGACTGCACAACTTCCAGCATACGCACATAGAATCGATGCCAGCAATCTCCCAAGATTGCATCCGACGGTACATCTGGATACTCTAATCCGTCCTTGTACACTTCTTGGTGTGAGCTAGGGTATTTGCCTGTTTCGGAATCCGCGCAAATCACATCGAATTCGTATCCATCATATAGTTCGGTATATCGTTCTTCCCCGTGGAATCGCAAATCGTGATACACACCACTGCCCCGTAGCACAGGACCCGTACAACCATAGTCGATGGCCATCCGCGGTGACAATATGCCGACGCCCGTTGTTCGAGCAATAAAAATAGCGTTCGTGGTTAAGAGCGTGTGAAATTCAGGGATGATTTTCTTAAACTGATTGATAAACTTGCTACATTCTGCTGTCCAACCTACTGGCAAATCAGCAGTCGCTCCGCCCGGTGCAATGTAACTGTAGGTCAAACGAGCGCCACATGCTTTTTCAAACAAGTCCAGAATCCTCTCTCGTTCTCGGAACGCATAAAGAAACGGGCTAAATGCGCCCAAGTCTAAACCGTAAGTCCCCATCGCAACCAAGTGACTGGCAATACGATTCATCTCACAAATCAACACTCGCAAGTGCCGACCCTTTTCCGGAACGTCGTGGTCAAGCAATTTCTCGATAGTTAAAGCCCAACCCAGATTCATATTCATCGCAGCGAGGTAATCCATGCGATCCGTATAGGGCACGAATTGTCGAGCGGTTAAGTTTTCACCAATTTTTTCCGCACAGCGATGCAGATAACCAATATGCGGTTCAAGATCCGATACGATTTCACCGTCAGTCCGCAATGCCAATCGTAACACACCGTGAGTACTCGGATGCTGAGGTCCCATATTAATGAGCATTTCGTCCGTACGAACGTCAAACTCAATTACGCGTGGATCATCAATATTTGTTGCTGACATGTTTCTTCGTTTTTTCTCTTAACGTTTATAGCTCTCGGCTTAACGGTCGGGACTTTCGACAACCCCAATCCCTAACGGCCTCGCATCCCGTGGTACTCCAAAGGCATTTCGTAATCTTTACGCAGCGGATAGCCTTCCCAGTCGTCTGGACACAAAATCCGTTTTAGCTCCGGATGCCCGATAAAATTCACTCCCGATAAATCATAAACTTCTCGCTCATGCCAGATGGCCGTTGTCCAAACACCTGCCACCGAAGGAATCTCGGGCAATTGCTGTGCAGCTTCATCTTTCCAGCGAGGAATTTTGACTTTGATGACAAGCGTTTTCTTGGTAGCGATACTACTTAAGTGGTAAACCAACTCAATATGTGGAGCCCAATCGACTTTTTCCGCCTTCTTGGGATCAGTGTGCAAGTAGTCGATCGCAGTAATACAGTTACACATATCATAATGATAATCTTCAACATCACGTAAAAATTCACAAACGTCAATTAACGCCGACGCAGTAACTTCGACCCATGCATCAATGGCAGCGAGTTCCACGGTGACGATACCGTCTCCAAACTTATCTTTCAGTTGTGTTACTAATGCTATTTCGCTCATCGTTTTACCTTATGACGTCTCCTCTGATTCCAATTGTGGAGCACGAGTCCGTTTCCGTTCGTCGATTGCAGCTTTCACCCAATCTAAATCACCGCGCCGCCAGACATAGGCAAAGCCCAACATCAAGATGGCGAAAAATATGCCAATATCAACTAATGTAATCCAAGCGAGAGTTTTGCTCGCTGTGGCGATGGCTTCGTTATTAGCCACCACATTAGAAAGATCACGAACTCCCAATTCAGTGAAAAGGCTCTTCGCGTTGTCTGTCAATTGACCCGCGTGAACTGCTTGGTTAGACGACGCCATTTCAGCTAAATGTTCTGACTTACCAAACACCGTTGCCCACGGAAAGAAGAAAGCAACTTCCACATCAAAGATAATGAAGAGTAAAGCGACAATATAAAACCGTAGGTCAAACTGAATATAACTGGACCCAATAGCTGGCTCGCCGCATTCATAGATCTCGCCCTTTTCTGGGTGAGGGTTTGAGGGACGCACGAAAAACCCAACCAACAGATTGACAAATACAAATGCCAACCCAAAACCGACAAACAATGCTAGATAACCAACAATGTTAACGGCGGACTGAATTCCTTCTGTTGCAAATAATAACATACGTGTCATAACCCTAACGGGGTGCAAAAATATCTAATCTAATGTCGGTGCTAACTTGGTGTATCCACGACCGGAGTTTCTGCAACGTCCGTTAAACTCTGACGACCAGAGAAACCCGTGTCCAATTCATGCCAGTGCTCGACACGATCCTCGCCCAACTTCCAGCACAGATAAACCATTCGTTCATCTCGCTGAGATGGAAAATCAACTAAATCGATCGCTCCACTCGGTCCCGTCTTAGGTTCCGCACCTAAGTCACGCAACTCATCAATCAATTCGTTTAATCTATCTTTTTGGCGTTCCAACTCGCCCTGTTCGTGTATCAACTCTTCTGAATACAAACCGTCTTCTGTTGATAATTCACGACCGGCGCTGACCGAATCAAAATGACGTTGTCGCTGAAAAACACGTGAGCTCAGCTCAGCCAAGTCTGAGGTGATGGCGCGCACCAACGGCAGCGACGCATTCGCTTCTTCGACTGTGAACAATTTCATGGTTTGGTTAAACGTCATGGGATTGGTTATCTACGATCCTTCTTCATTGGGGCCACTATGCACAGGAGAAACAATTACTTTAGATTGAGCGATGGCTGCTGGGTTCAAGGTCGCTCGTCCCCAACTGATATCCACCGGCAATCTTGAATAGTCAACGATACATC
The DNA here is from genome assembly GCA_012965455.1 of Planctomycetaceae bacterium. Lineage (GTDB taxonomy): Bacteria > Planctomycetota > Planctomycetia > Pirellulales > Pirellulaceae > UBA721. The sequence goes on from DTSG01000476.1 coordinate 6,254, forward strand.
CATCGCGACTGTAGCAACTCAAGTCATGTGATGCACCCATGAAGATACAATCCACCGGACAGGGATCCACACATAATGCACAAAACATGCACTTGGAGTAATCAATCGAAAACCCGGTGACCTTGAAGCCCTTTCCGACACTTACTTTTTCTTTTCCAATGTAGATACAATCAACGGGACAGGCATTGGCACAACCGTCGCAGGCAATGCAGGTGGTTAGATCAAAACGATGAAACCCACGGTACCGTTCAGCCACGGGCACAGGCTTTTCGGGATATTCAAACTCTTCGGTGAACGTTCGGCGCTCCGGATCGTAAGTCTTGATCCAATATGAGAGCGTAATCTTCATCCCTTGAAGGGTCGTTGTCACAACCCGCGCAATGTTTCCCAACCAAGTTTTAAATGATCGAGAAGAAGTTAATTCTTGCTGATGAGCTACCATCGCTCTTGTGAATCCTTGTTGTAGATTTCAACCCTACAGGCGCAACCAAACTGACTGTAAAAAACACCCATAAGACTGCAAGAATAACTATAGATGCCACTCAAGAACACCCCCAACAATGCGAAATTCTGCGAAAGATATCCCGTTTTTGTTTGTAAAGACACTGACACAATGGCAGCAGACAAAATCCAATACTATTTTAGCCTTTACGCAAATATCAGTAACGTTGCTTTATGACCGAAAGTGTCCAACACTACCCGCTAATTACTGCTACTTTGACTTCAATTTGAGACGTTTAGAACGATTATACCATCAAATTAGTATAAAAAGACACCTTTCCGCGTGTGAAAGCCAAGCAATTGTTGACCGAGGCTGTACACATCGTAGAGTGAACATACGTACGGAAGTACTTTTACGTTTCAATCCCTTGTTTTCAAAGGATTGAAACGCTTAACACCACTGTTCAATGTAAAATAACAATGGTGAACGTTCTGCTGGCGGATCCAGTCACGAGCGACGCAGATTATCCAACCCACGGACCTGCGATTTTAACCAAAGGAATGAACCATGTTAGTTTTGTCACGAAAAAAAAACGAGAGCATTGTTATTAACAATAACATTACGATCGTTGTTGTTGATATTCGTGGCGACAAGGTACGTTTAGGCGTCGAAGCGCCTAAAGAAATCCCTGTCCACCGACGCGAAGTCTACGACGCGATTCAAAATAATGAACAATCGGTAAAAAAAGGCACTCAGCCTTCAAACGACTAAAACTCTCGTTTGCCCCCACCCACCGAGTCTGTCTGTTTATGACTGGGTCCAATCCTCACATTCGCGCCCTTGCGTGTGAATTAATGGTCCAAGTTTACCCGTTGCGTTGACGCGGGCGGACTCAGGTCTCTGATAGAAATATCTGCCAGTTTTTGTTGGCACAAAGGTACTTTCTAAAAAATAAAGTATCAACTGGGTAAACCCTACTTGACGATAGAGGTAATCAATTATCTTATATTAGGCATTGGTGTGGTCATGACATTTATTGTACGCTCACACCACCAACTGGCCCCTTCGTCTAGTGGCCTAGGACTCCGGCTTTTCACGCCGGCAACAGGGGTTCGAGTCCCCTAGGGGTCATTAAGCCACGGGTGCAATCCACCTGTGGCTTTTTGCTGCGCTAACCAACAAACTCAGGTTCGATTAACTCTGGAATAACGCCGCACTCAAACCCTCGCTTGAGCAGCAATCTGACAGCCGCGCGGCCTTTTTCTCCGAAATCCACGGTCCAATCGTTGACATACATGCCAACGAATTCATCAGCCATCGAGCGATCTAAGCCTCGACCGTAGCCTAAAGCGTAATCCAAGGCGGGATCTCGGTTTTCCAGGCT
>DTSG01000477.1 GCA_012965455.1 Planctomycetaceae bacterium
CAACAAGGTGGAATACCAAAATCGTTGCGCAGATTTGATTGCCAATATCGGCGCCAATATGGAATCCGAAAGCGGGATTGATTATTTGTTAGAGGCCGTGAATCTGCGAGAGCAAATTTTAAGTATGCATCCGGAAGTACCAGATTACCGCCATCGTTTAGGAGAGCTGTTGCTGGTTACAAGTAACACATACCGGAAACTGGGTGAAGCGGACAAATCGTCCATGATTGGCGGACAGGTATTGAAAATTTATCGAGACCTCATGGTGCATTATCCGAATGTGCCAGACTACACCAATAGTTTAGCGGGTGTGTTGATTCAAAATGGAATTGCTGCTCTCAACAAAAAAGACTATGCAGCGGCAATATCCTTTTTTGATGAAGGCATGGTAATTGCTGATAAACTATTTGCTGATTTCTCGCACGTCATTGACTACAGAATTCGTATAGGTCAAACCCACTACAACTTAGCACTGTCCTACCGAGGTGCGGACAAACTCGATCTGTGTGTTAAGCAGTATCGGTCTGCGATTGAAATTTATGAAGGGGTGCATAAGTTACATCCGGAACGTCATCGCACAGTATTGGTTTTAGCTCGGTGCCATAACAATGTGGCCAATGCGTTACGTTTGCTTGACGAGACAGAACTAGCGCAGGTCGCCTGCGCAGCGGGAGTGACCTATCATTTAAAGTCGGTTGAATTCCCCAAGGCTGCGCCTCGACACCTTGTCGGTCTTGCCAATGCACAGCAAAACCTAGGGTTAATGTTCCAGTTGGGCAAGGAATACGAAGATGCTGTTGAAATGTTCCAGGCAGCCATCGAAACATACGAGCGGGCTATATCCTTGGAGCAACAAGATCCTGAAGCCACCCGACCCGACTGGCCGACTGTGCGAACAACGCTAGCTCGCGTGCGGCGGTATCTAGCTTATAGCCAAGCGGCCGTATCTAATTAAAAGAAAGCCGACTCAGTGCCGACGATGGCTGCGGCAGTTGGATGCGAACGAACAGGGAGAATTAAATGAAAGTGTTGGTGACTGGTGCGACGGGTTTTGTTGGGAATAATGTGACCCGTGCGTTGCTAGCCCAAGGTTGCGATGTGCGAGTGTTAGTTCGTAGCCCGAAGGATAAATCGTTGGCCGGTTTGGAGGTGACTCCAATTACCGGTGACCTCCGTGATGCGTCCATATTACTGGACGCTTGCGATGATGTTGATCGAGTGATACATGTTGCTGCAAAGGTGCACATCGGGTGGTCGCAATTGGCCGAGCATCGGGAGATAAATGTCGAGGGCACAAGAAACGTCGCGACCGCCGCACGCGAACATGATGCACGAATGGTTTATGTTTCCAGCGTAGATGCACTTGGAATCGGAGCTGCAGATAGACCAGCTGATGAAGAATCGCCCCGGACGGGAAAAACTCCTTGTTCCTATGTCATCAGCAAAACGGAAGCGGAAGTTGTTTTACGCGAATTGATCAATGACGGGTTACAGGCAATGATCGTCAACCCAGGATTTATGCTGGGTCCTTGGGATTGGAAACCATCTTCAGGCCGTATGCTGTTAGAGGTCGCTTCACGGCACACGCCGTTAGCACCTACGGGAGGCATGACGCTGTGCCATATCGCTGATGTGACCCGAGGTATTCTCGCAGCCATGGAAAAGGGTGTGGTCGGTCGAAATTATATCCTCGGCGGACATACGATCACGTATTTTGACGCTTGGTGTTTGTTCGCAGAGATCAGCGGCGGAAAACCGCCTAAGAAACTAATGGGGCCATGGATTCAAGCGATTGCCGGCGGGGTCGGTGATTTGTTGGCTAAAATTACTCGTCGCGAATCTGACATCAATTCTGCAGCAATCAAAATGTCCAGTTTGTTTCATTATTACAGTAGCGCTCGAGCGGAAGCGGAACTCGATTATACGATTAGCCCTTTGCGTAGTAGTGTCGCAGATGCGTGGAGTTGGTTTACGGAAAATGGTTACACAAAGTAAAATGCCAAACGCAGCGAAATCAAATCGACTCGCATTTGCCGTGCTGATAATCACGATTGTCTGCAGTAGTTGGTATATCGTGACTCGACCAGATAATACCCTATCGCTGGCCGATGATTTCTGGACGGTGTACCACGATGATGCAACGACTGAAGTACGGACTGCTGCCTTCCTGCGATTGCTTGCTGCAGGAAATGAACAATGGGAAGGGGCAAATCTGTCGGGTATCGATTTGTCCAACCAACAACTCGTTGACGTTAACATACAAAATGCGAAAATGAATCAAGTAAAACTTGGCGGCGCGGTGCTCAAAGGTGCTGATCTGCGAGGAACGACGCTCGCTGCTTCTGACTTGGCGGATGTTGATTTGTCCCATGCTAAGCTGGATGAGGCTTCCTTTTTACGGTCCACGCTGGATGGCGCAAATTTCACGTTAGCTGGATTACGAAAATCTGAACTCGAGCAAGTATTCGCTACGGATGCTATTTTCCAAGGTGCCGACTTATCGGAATCATATTGTTTGATGGCAGATTTTACCGGTTCAAATTTTCAAGACGCTAATTTTACCTACTCGCACCTCGAAGCAACCATCTTTATCAATTGTGAATTAAGCGGTGCACGATTTGACGGTGCGATATTACTAGACGCCGATTTCACGGATTCAAATTGGTGGCGAGCCACGGGGGTAAATATTGACTTGATCGAAGATTTTAAATTTCGCTACTCGCCCAAGACCCCCGCGCTACAAGAAGATTATCTACAATGGTTAGAAGAATCCGAAAGCCCTTGCGATTTTTAGTGGCTTTTGGACGGTACACATCTTCCCACCGGCACACTCGTTTTTTGGCAAGGTAACGTTGCACACTATGAAACAAACCCTTTTGATTGGCGTCTTACTCGTTGGTTCTTCTCTTTCCTTGTACGCCGATGGTGCAGGCGATAATGACCCCACTTCAGTACGGCAAGTCCCACGGTTGGGAGTGGAAGTATCTGTAGAGGACACTAAACGGATGCGGATAGAGCTAGGAAAACTATCACAGCAACTCCAGACGCTGCGCGGCAGTTCGCAATCTTTAGCCACAGAGTTAATTCCGGATGTAGAAATTTATTACCGCGGTGTGCAAGATAATTTAAATCATCGTGAGTTTTTCAGTAACGGCGATGTTCAAAAGGCGTTTAAATTATTGAGTGTGGGGCAGCAGCGAGCCATGGATTTGTTAAACGGCAATGCTCCCTGGCTTAAGGAAACAGGCTTAGTCGTACGAGGTTATCGATCGCGGCTTGATGGATCGGCGCAGCCTTATGGGCTTGTAATTCCCGCAAATTATTCCGCCGAGTTGCAGCGTCAAACGCGGCTTGACGTTTGGTTTCACGGTCGAGGTGAGACCCTGAGCGAAACAAACTTCATGGATCAACGTACGAAAACAACAGGATACTACAGTCCAGCAGACACGATAGTGTTGCATCCCTATGGTCGTTATAGCAACGCTTTTAAATTTGCGGGTGAAGTCGATGTGCTCGAAGCACTGGAACACGTTAAAAGCCAATACGAAATTGATAACGAGCGCATTAGTGTGCGGGGTTTTTCTATGGGCGGGGCAGCGTGTTGGCAGTTTGCGGTGTTGTATTCAGATCGCTGGTTCGCTGCAAACCCAGGAGCTGGGTTCTCAGAAACTCCGGAGTTCCTAAAGTTCTTCCAAAAAGAAAAACTGACACCGTATTGGTGGGAAGAAAAACTGTGGCGGTGGTACGACGCGGATGATAGTGCTATCAATTTATTCCATGTGCCGACGGTCGCCTACAGCGGTGAAAAAGATATTCAGAAGCAGGCAGCCGATGTGATGGAATCGGCGTTAGCAAAAGAAGGAATCTCCCTAGTGCATATTATTGGGCCGAATTCCGGCCACCGTATCCACGTGGATTCGCAAAAGATGATTGAGCGAAAAATGACAAGCCTTGCCAAAACCGGGAATGAGATTGTTCCCACGACCGTTCATAAGGTTACGTATTCACTGAAATACAATCGCCAGTATTGGATCACGATCGATGCTCTGACTGAGCATTGGGAGGCTGCCCGAGTTGATGCAAGAATTCTGGGACCAAGCAGCTTTGAAATTACCTCGACGGGAACGACTGGCTTGAGCTTCAGGATGGATCCGGGTTTTTGCGCGTTTGACATAACGCGTCCTGTTCAACTTATGATCAACGGGGAAGAAATAAGGCTTCCCGGACCGCAGTCGGATCGTTCTTGGAAAGCCAGTGTGCATCTGGCGGGATCAAAATGGTTAGTTGGAAAACCAGCCGTTGTGGGTCTTGTCAAAAAACACGGGCTTCAGGGTCCTATTGATGATGCGTTTATGGATAGCTTTCTGATGGTAACGCCGACTGCTGAATCGCTGACCCCTGTGATCGGCGAATGGGTCGTTCGAGAACAACAACATGCGATTGACCAGTGGCGGCAACATTTTCGTGGGCATGCTCGAGTCAAAAAAGACATTGACGTGACGACAGAGGATATCGCGAATCACCATCTAATCTTGTGGGGCGATTTTTCGTCAAATCAACTGCTGAAACGAATCCGCCAGGACTTGCCGCTAAAATGGACGAACGACAACGTACAGATCGGCAGCAAGTCATTTCCTAGCGGTAGCCATGTTCCGATCTTGATTTATCCGAATCCCTTGAATCCAAAAAAATATATCGTTATCAATAGCGGGTTTACCTATCGCGAATATGCGTATCTGAATAATGCACGCCAAGTTCCGATGCTTCCGGACTGGGCTATTGTCGATGTTGTAACTGCGCCAGCTGCGAATGATTCGATTTATCGTTTCCCAGGTATTCCCGTCGATGCAAACTTCTTTGATGAAGCTTGGCAGGTGAAATAATATCGCTGGGGGTTGGGTAAGACGACGAAGGGAGTCCGTTTAGTAGCTGGAAAACCCAAGTGCTTGGTTGCTGTCTGGCTTTTCAAGCGGGTCGCGGTATGTGGCTAACCACGACAATATAAAGTTGGCATGGAAATCGTCGCCCTGATGCCGTCGCTGTAGTGCCAATTCAACAATGGCAGCGTAGGCGGTCGGATATTGGTCGAGTGCTTTGGTGAGTTCAATCGTCACTTGATCTAGTTCGCTAAATCCCAATAATCGATCGGCTTTAGCAAGCCGGCCTCGTAAATCGAATGGCTTCAGATCTTGTTGTAGTCGGTCCCTGCGGGCCCAATTTTCAAGCCATTGTACTCGACGTAAACCATTGGAAAAATAAGATGGAGGTCGTTCTTGTAAATGCGTCTGGTACAGGTGTACGTAATCCGGAGTTAAAAACTCGTATTGGTGCGTTACTAATTTGGATTTTATAAGTTGATTGACAATCGCAGTAGCGATGAGTTGGTGTCCGGCAATCGAGGGATGCACGTGATCGATGTACATTTCATAACCAGGGATTTGATGGGCACTCGCCCGCTCTAAGGCTCCCCGCCCAGCTATCAAGGGTACATCAAAACGATCTGCTAATTCGCGGATAATGTGGTCCATTTGTTCGGTTAATCGTAAGGGACAAATGTCAAGGTCCTTGGCGAGCAAGTAATGTTTACGAGCGGCCTGTATTTGCTCCAGTTGTTCAAAACAACGTGCCATGCGGTAGTGCAAGAGTGCATGCTCGTCGGTGATGGCAGAACATTGTTGAAAAAACTGCAGGGCGGTCGCTGGATCGTCGTGATGCCGTGTTGCTTGGTCGAATAAGTTGAGCCACTTTTGTCGGCTTGTATTGCTGAGCGTCGGCGGCCACTCGGATTTGACGGGTGGACAATCCCGTAAGTTAGACCCTAAACAGACCAACAGGATTGGAATGTTTTTTGTTTGACACTGACGGATAATCATGGCGACGGATTCTCGGTATTGGGCAACGACGTTTTGTTTCCAGGCGGGATCCCATTGGTAGGAAGCATAGCCACTTTCAGCATCTAACCTAGCAGTGACGTTGGCGGGTAACGGTTTTTCAGAAGTTGTTTTGAATGACTCTAGGTCATCTCCAGCCAATGAGCGAATCCAATTTACGGATCGCCAAGATGAAACAGGCGTTAAGTCGGCTTGGTTGGTTTTGACAGCTGTAAAACTGCGGTCTTCCAAAAATTCATTGTGCCCCGTCGCCAATACGACGAGATTGGGATCGTATTGCAGAATTTCTTGATTGATGCGGGCTAAGCGATAGCTGGCATAAGACAAACCCCCACAGTTGATAGATTGGTATGTAGTGTCGTTGCGAGATCGTGCGTTGAGTTCCAATTCAACCCATTTTGCGAATGCTGTATCGACGGTAAAGGGGCGACCGCGAACGGTGGAGCCACCTAAAAAGAACATGCGGAATTCAGTTTCGCGTTTTTTGCGGGTAAACCGCTGGGTGCCGAAGTACAGCGATTTGTTTTGGCTAGTGCGAAATTGCGTTTGATCCTTGTTGAGTACAAATAGAGGTTGATATTGGCCAAAGCCAAACGAGCGGTCAACAACTGTTTCTGGAGCCGCAATATTAAAGGCGCGCAGGACTAGTTCAAGTCCTAGAAACGGCAGCGATCCGATGAGCAAGGCAGCTATCGGAAAGAGCAATCGTTTTTTTAGTTTGCTGGACGCCATCATGGAGGCTCAGGATACGCTACTGTGGAAATGCTTTAGTTACGGCGGCCTTTACCTTAGCGAGACCTTCAGTAGCAACTTGCAGCGCATCTTGTTTCCAATACGTTGGATTGAAAAGTTCGAGCGAGAGCATTCCGCGGCAACCGGAATCATAGATCATTTGTAGAATTTTGCTGACGGGAGCGATTCCATCGCCCACATGAACGCGATCTTTGTCGGCAATCGTGCTCCGCGGTGGGTCGGCTGGATAGTCGTTAACGTGAAAACAATGAATTCGTTTTCCGTTGAGCATTGCGAGGCCGGCGAAATCAGAACCGCCCTTGTAGATATGATAGATGTCCGGAAGAACACAGGCATCGGGGTGGCCGCTTTCCGTCGCGACAAAAGCTAATTCACCCAAGCGACTCAACGTCTTGGAAAACCCCCAAAGTTCCAATTGAGGAATGACTCCAGACTGACGACCAACTTCACATAACGCATGATAACGTTCCGCGGCGGCGAACAAATCAAAGTCTTCAATGTCGACGGCCCCAATAGGAGGTGCAGCGATGTGAGTGCCACCAAGTTGTTTTACGAGTGCCATGTCGTGTTTGGCTGTTTCTAACCCTTTTGTTCGTTCCGCTTCATCATCCACAATCCACCGTGCAAATCCGATTGCGCTAGTCATTTTGACGTTAGCATCGTCGAGCTTGTTCCGTATGTCCTGCAAATTGCCGCCAGCGTCGACGTACGCTTGAATGTCACGGATCCAAGGTTCGATGCCGTCATAGCCTGCTTTGATAACAAGGTTGACTTGTGCATCGAGTTTCAGCTTTTGTCCGCGAACCGTACTGGTGTTAAAGCAAAATCCAAAGGGTGCTGCAGCGGTCATGTCGGAATCCTCGTCAGCGAAAGTAAAGGGTTGCAAAGTGTGTGCCGCGGTAAGCACTGCGGTCGTTTGTAAAATGTGACGGCGGGTGATTGGCATTTGATTGGATCCTCAAACATGAATCGCAGGCATGATGGAATTGGGGTAACGTTGATATTCTATTTGGTTTTGGCCCAAACTTGTAGAACTTCTTTTTCTGGAACACCCCACCATAAGCGGAAATCAGCAAGTTGTCCTTGAAATCCATTGGTAGCGTCATACTCCCCGACAAACGAACCATCATCTTGCCCTAGATTAAAACCATCGGCTGGCGGCCCGCGTAAAAAATCGACTTTGGTTTTTGTTTCTGTGGTGACTCCGTTGATGATGAAATCAACAGTCCCCTGACGATTAAGGATTGCTATGACATTTGACCAGATATCGTTTTCGACAGCTGGACCGACGACGGTTGTTAGCTCACTGCCGTTACGAATTGACAAGGCGATGTTTCCAGCTTGCAATCCGAAGCTATAACCGATGCTTTCACCGCCGTGAGCAGCAATTACACCAGTA
>DTSG01000478.1:0-731 GCA_012965455.1 Planctomycetaceae bacterium
GCGCTGTTGTTACTAGCTTCCGTTTTCATCATTGGTTGCTCTGGCGACGAGGAAACAGCACAGTCACCGGAGTCTAAATTCCAAGTCGTTGATCACGATGACCATGATCACGACCATGACGTCGAACCATTAACGGTTCCAACAAATCCCAACGCCAACGCTACAAACCAAGGAACTGGCAATGTCCCGACCGCACAAGCGCCTAATCTTCTACAAGCTGTCGCAACGCAAGCCAATCTTCCGGTACCAACCAAAGATTCGTCAGTCGATGCCATCCAACAGTTTATTTCCTTCCTGATTCAAATTCCTCTCCAAGGTCAAAACCAACAGCAGCAAATGCAATTTGGCATGTTGATCACCAACGAATTGCAGAACTTGTCTTCGATGCTACTCAGCAAAGAAGGGCTCAATGAAACCGAACGTCGCTATGGATACAACATCAAGCAAACCGCCATCTCGCGTTTACACCAATTTGGTAACCCCAAAGCACTTTCTATGCAATTGGCATTAGCCAATGAGATGGCCAGTGACGACCACGAAGCAATCGCCAAAGAAGGAAAGTTGTTAGCATTTATGGCAATCTCGCAAAAGCGGCTATCTGAAGCACAGGGTAAAGGCGATGTTGTCACAACCGTCGCAGCAATCAGCAAAGAAGCAGTCACTTGGATCGATGGTAATGAGGGCGATGCGGGGGTGTTTACCTCGCTACAACAAATTGGATTATATCTGTC
>DTSG01000478.1:741-13260 GCA_012965455.1 Planctomycetaceae bacterium
GCAACGTACTACTGGACACCATCGGGAAACGATTCAGCGCTAGCTCTGATATCAATATCGCGCGTAATGCTCGAGCTATCCTTGAACAACCCCTCATCGACCAATCAGGCCTACTCGAAACCGCTCGCGATTACTCAGACGGCAGTGAAGCCACTAGAGATCCAACTGCCATGCTGGCAAGTCTTACAACGGTACTCGAAAATCCCGCTCGTGGACTTGGTACTTTTCAAGTGTTAGGTCAAATCATCCAATCAATCGGCCAACAAGAGACTGACCTTGGTTTCCAGATGCTTGACCAAACCATCGAATCATACAAACAGATTGAAGACAAAGAACTCTCAATCGAACTGGTCGCCAGCTTACAGGAATTGAGCGATGACATCCTATTCGCAAAATTCAAAATTGAAGATACGTTTCGGTTTTACATGCAGGTTCAAACAAAGCAGGGCAAGCAAGATGTCATCTCGGCCGTCACATCCCTACTTGAACATGAACGGACAAGTCCCGCAGCGTTTGAAGTCATGGGACACGAAACCGCTCAAATCGCAGAAAGATATCCCGCATTGGTAAAAGACTTGCTGCAAGTCATTCTTAAAACTTCACAGGAAAAGTTATCCCCCGAGCAACAGGCGGAACTACAAACGCAACTTGCTCGCACCGTTAATCGGCTTAATCTCGTGGGTTCAACCATTTCGATACCAGCAAAGACTATGGACGGGAAACCATTTGATTGGGCTGCACTCAAAGGCAAGGTTGTTGTCATTGACTTTTGGGCAACCTGGTGTGGACCATGCTTAGCTGCTATACCTCATTTAGAAGAGTTACAGAAGAAATACAGTGATCAAAATGTCTCGTTTATTGGTTTTAGCATCGACGCTGATCGCCAAGCGCTCACTGAGTTTCTCGAAAAACGCAAGCTTGCTTGGCCTGTGATTATTGATGACATCGAAGTCGACGCTGCGAAGATCGCGGACGGCGTTGTAGCTGCGTCATGGGAAATGCCGTCCACAGCTGCCTGTGGAATCGCCGGTATACCAGCGTTGGTTGTGATCGGCCGCGATGGCAAGGTAGCCGCCATGGTGCATAGCCCTCAAGAATTAGAGACCGAACTGACTCGGGCTACTAGTGCAACTCCCGCCTCCAACGATTCTAGTTCCCTCAACCAGAAGACGAGGACTCTAACGGCCGCCGGTGGACAACTGCACTTCATCACGACCTTGCCCCCAGATGCGGATGACGCAACGGCTGAAGTTGCACAAAACAATCCTTATTTAGCAGCAGCAAATGCAGACAAACTAGAATTACTCGACTATCTGCTCGACATGCAGGACAAAGTTAAGTCCATCCGCTATCGCGATGGGTTTGCGGTCGCCGTGCACGAAGCAGCGACTCGTTTGCTCGCGCTTGAGGCATCGGATCGATTTCATGTGTTAGCCGTAGAGACCGCGGTTACCATACTGCACGAACAAGCCTCACTCGGTAATGACAAACTTGACCAGCAGCTTAACGATTTCATGAACTCGCTCGCCGCTGACGAGCGACCAGCCATCGCCGCACACGTTGCCTTTCACCAACTCGAGCAACGGGTCATTGCCTCCGACGATTTACCCACAGACAAACTGGAACCGCTATTGAATGAGACCTTCGATTACCTCAGCGAACATGACTTAAGCGCCATCCATTTACGTCTCGCTTCTACGGTTGTGCATGCGATCAATCGTTACGATGACGAAGAGACTCGCAAGGAGCAGTTCAAACGTTTTGGTAAAGTGTTTAGCCAAAGCGAAAGTCGCACGTTAGCGGCTTATGGCAAGAAGATCACCAAGTCGGCAACAGCGGCGGCGAATGTTTCTCAACTCGTTGGCAAGCCATTGGAATTATCCGGCGTGACTGATTTAGGCGGCGAATTGGATTGGGCGTCATACCGCGGAAAAGTTGTACTCATTGATTTCTGGGCATCATGGTGTGCCCCTTGCCGTGCTCAAATGCCAAAGATCAAAGCGATCTACGAGGAATTGGACCGCAAGAAGTTTGATGTTGTGGCGGTCAATCTCGATCGCAGCGCTGAAGCATTCGAGGAATACTCCAAAGAGCATCAATCTCCTTGGCCAAATGTCATCGGAGACGATGGTCGGGCGTTGGCGGAACAATACGGCGTGACTGCCTTGCCAACGATGATGGTGGTAGATGGCGAAGGCAAGATTTTGGCAGTGGGGCACAGCGTGCAGGCATTACGCGCTGCAATCGACAACGCCCTCAAACCGAACGAAAAATAGAAATGCTGGGCAGTGTTTCTCCGTTTGTGGCCATTCGTGGCCGCCGTAGGCGGATTAATGGCACATAGATCAACTTAGTGTTAACTCGCCACAGAATTACGTTAGGGCAACTGATGCCCCATCTTCTCTCGCTTGGTCTCCAAATACCGTTCATTGTGCTCGTTCACCGATGCAACAATCGGCACCTGATCAACAACGGTCACGTCATATCCACGCAAGTTAAATGCCTCAAGTTTCTTAGGATTGTTTGTCAGCAATCGTAGCTGGCTTAGTCCCAGATCTTTAAGAATCTGTAGGCCAACACCATAGTCACGCATATCTGCTTTGAAGCCCAACGCATGATTGGCTTCAACCGTATCCATTCCCTGCTCCTGCAATGCATACGCTCGGATTTTTTCCGCTAAGCCAATTCCTCGACCTTCCTGCGGCAAATAAACCAATACTCCACAACCTTCTTTGCTAATCATATCCAATGCCATATGCAACTGGTCACCACAATCACAACGTAAACTGGAAATCAGATCACCCGTAAAGCAACTTGAATGCATTCTTACAAGTGGAGGGTTTTCATTAGTGGACGGGTCACCCAAAACCAAAGCGACCGGTTCGTTTCCTTCAAAGTCCACCGCATACACAATTATATCCAACTCACCATATTTCGTTGGCAACTTCGCTTCGGCATTGCGGTGCACTAGCTTCTCGTTCACCCGCCGATGGGCAATCAACTGCTCAATCGAAATGATCTCGAGATTATTCTCTTGTGCCACAGCGAACAGGAACTCATGAGAACCGCGATTCCCCGTTTCGTCAAGAATCTCACACAGCACGCCTGCTGAAGCTAGCCCTGCCATTCTTGCCAAATCCATACTTGCTTCCGTATGCCCGGCTCGACGTAAGACTCCACCTTCTTTGGCAACGAGTAAATGCACGTGTCCAGGTCGGACAAAATCAGCTGGACCACTATGCGGATCTGCAATAGCGCGCACAGTCATCATCCGTTCATCGGCCGTAATGCCAGTCCGGCAATCGCGGTGATCCAGTGGAGTCATAAAGGCCGTGCCCAGCGGTGTGTTATTTGTGTCCGCGAGCGGCGCTAATTCTAACCTAGCCGCCGTATCCGGAAGGATCGACAAGCAGAAGTCCCCACGACCACTGAGCAACAGATTCATGTTCTCTGTCGTGGCCTTTTCTGCTGCGCAAATAAAATCGCCTTCGTTCTCTCGATCTTCCGCGTCGACAACAATAATCACTTCGCCGCGACCTATCGCGTCAACAGCTGCTTGGACCGTGGAAAATTCTTCTAACATGCGAAACACTCCGACCACAGGCGCGCTGCTTTTAAGCAACGATCCTGTTATTTACCAATGATTAATGTACCGTCAATTATAGACCCATCTATTCACCTTGCTTAGTGGCAACCTGCTAGAATAAATCAGCGGACACACCTCCCACAACAAGAGATGTGCTAGTTATTCCAGTTAAACCAGCAATTCACCTCGTTTTTCGGCATATTCACCTATCATCCACAATGCCGCCCGGACACGACAGCATGCCACCGACAACAACAATGCTGCAACGTGATGAGTATATTGAACAGGCCTATTTTTTTCAGATTCTAGGCGAGCGTTTACCCCAGGATATCCCGATCCAGGATATTTTGGAGCAAGTTCGAGATGAGACGCTAGCAACGACAAAACTACCAATTGCCCTCGACTATATGCTCGCCGAACTTTGTTCCACAGGCGTATTATCTCCCGCAATGGAACAGCTGTCGCATTATTTCACGCCATTTCAAACGCATTTAATGCACGAAGCCGAACGCGATGATGGTAAATTCGATTTAAGGGCGGCGGTCAAGATTCTGCAACGCGAAGCGGAATATAGAGCCGATGAGCCCAGCCGAGCTGGTCTGTTTTTGTATCAGTTAGAGAGCATCTGCCACAACAACCTTCCCTATGATTCGGGATTGTTCGCAATGTCTGAAGATGCGTTTTATGATGATCACTGGCAGCAATGGATATTAATCGTCCGTCGCCAAATCGGCATCATTGAAATCGCAGACCTCATTTTCTCACGCAGTTGGCACTACATTAATCTCCGCAACCGTCATCAAACCCAACCGCCTAATCCAGAACAAACCGTTCTATTCGGTGAGAAAGAGGGGCGCATTGCGTTAGCTAATTCTGGGAAGGATCCGTTGTTTTTGTTTGCTTCGCTGCAACGACATCTAGGTTATCCCAAGGTACCGCGGCCTAAACCCATTGACGAAACGAAAAACGTACTTGCGGTACTGCAACAAAAGCTAGATCAGCTTTCCATTCGCACCAAACTCCTAGAAGACGAGAGCCGCGGGGGAATTGATCTAACACAATACTATAAAAAGCCTTGATTCTGAGTCCCTCGAATTTGTAGTGGTCCCCCGTGGCCACCCGCCGCTGCTATACTCGCCACTGCCTCGAAATAAGGTAAAATGATGATTAACAAGACATTTACTTTTTCAGTATTACGCTACTAACAAGGCTACTTAGTTTTATGCAGTTACAGGGACAAATCGCCGTCATCACTGGTGGCGGGACAGGAATCGGACTCGGCATTGCTCATGCGTTTGCGGAAGCGGGCTGCACCGTAGTCATTGCGGGTCGCCGCGAGGAGCCACTCGCATTGGCTACCGCTACTTGGCAAGGCAATGGTTCACTCGTACACCATTGTGTAGATGTCTCTAACAGAGAAAGCGTACAAGCATTGTTTGATTGGGTTCAATCTGAGGTGGGTGAAGTTGATATCCTCGTCAATTCCGCTGGTACCAACATACCCAATCGGACATTAGCGGATATGGAGCCAGACCAGTGGGACAGCGTGATGGCAATCAACGCTAGTGGCGCGTACTACTGTATGCTAGCCGCCGTGCCTAGTATGAGATCACGCGGTGCAGGTTTGGTCATCAATATATCTTCCATCTCCGGAGTCCGAGCGACGGCGTTAGGTGGAGTGGCTTATTCCGCCTCTAAATTCGCAATGGCAGCTTTAGGAATGGCAGCTTCGAATGAAGTCAATGTTGACGGAGTCCGCGTAACCAACATCTATCCGGGGGAAGTTAACACACCGATCCTCGAAAAGCGTCCGCAAGCCGTAACCGATGAACATAAAGCTCGCATGCTCAAACCAGCAGACCTCGGCCATCTCGCGCTATCAATCGCAACCCTACCAGCAACGGCACATGTGCCGGAAGTCACCATCAAACCGCTAAGCCAGGAATTCAGCTAGGGACCGTGGCGGCTGCACTTTCGAACTTTTAAATCAACCGGTCTTTCAATTAGCCGACTATTCAACGTCCCAGCAGGTGCCTGAGTTAAAGAGTTCATCCAGAGTTGAATCTGGGTTAGCTTCTTGCGCTTGATCAACTTGTTGATTGACGCCTTCATCATAAACGGGCATAGCAATGTCGCGAAAGACACCTATGGCTTCGGGAAATTCTGGTTGCCGCAAACGAGAAAGCAAGAAAGCGAGCGATGGTTCAGTAGATTTTTCATCATGGAATAGTAAATCATCTTCCGAGATGCCTTTTCCTAACTCCACCACTTCAGGTGTCATGCTATTAAGACGAATTCCCTTATCGCGATCTTTCCCAAAAATCAGGGGCTTACCATGTTCCAGTTCGATTAGATTATCGGTTTTCGATTCCCGATCCGTCGCATATTTCCAAACGCCATCATTAAAAATATTACAGTTCTGATACACTTCGACAAACGACGTTCCCTTGTGAGCTGATGCCCGTAGTAGCGTCTGTCCTAAGTGCTTGATATTCACGTCAATACTGCGAGCGACGAATGACGCTCCACAACCCATCGCCAATGATAGCGGTGTTAGCGGATTATCAATTGAGCCAACAGGACTACTCTTAGTAATCTTCCCTGTTTCCGATGTTGGTGAATATTGACCTTTGGTTAGTCCGTATATGCGGTTATTGAAAAGAATAATATTGATATCCACATTCCGGCGAATCGCATGCATCAAGTGATTACCACCGATACTTAGTGCATCCCCATCGCCCGTAATCACCCACACTTTCAAATCTGGACGACATACTTTCAAGCCAGTCGCAAATGCTGGAGCACGACCGTGAATTGAATGCAAACCATATGTATTCATATAATATGGAAAACGACTTGAACACCCGATACCCGAAATGAAAACGGTATTCTCTCGAGGATCACCAATCTTAGCGAGGGTTTTTTTCATTTGGGCGAGAATAGAATAATCACCACAACCTGGACACCAACGCACATCTTGGTCGCTACCAAAATCAGCTGGTTTCAACACAGGTAAATCAATACTCATAAGTGGATTCCTAGTTGTCTGTTCGTGTAATGCAATACAAATTAACGGGTTAGTTCTGCAATGCGTTGTTCAATTTCAACGATTGCAAATGGACGACCTTTTACCTTATTCAATCCGATACACTCAACAAGATACTTTGCTTGGATCAGTGCTTTAAGTTGGCCTAAATTCAATTCCGGAATAAGCACTTTATCGTAGTTATTGAGGACTTCTTCAAGATTGCTTGGGAACGGATTAAGAAAACGTAGCTGAGCGTGAGCTACACTTGTACCGGCTGACTGAGCACGCGTCACTGCTGTGCGGCAAGCACCGTAGGTACCACCCCAACTCAATACAAGCAAATCGCCCTTTTCAGGTCCGCACACTTCTAGTGGTGGGATAAAATCAGCAATGCGATCTACTTTTTCCTGCCGTAATTCACACATCGCTTGGTGGTTGTCTGGGTCGTAACTGACATCACCAGTCTCGGCAGCTTTTTCCAAACCGCCGATTCTATGTTCAAGACCCTTAGTACCCGGCAAGGCCCACGGTCGGGCAAGATTCTCATCACGCGAGTAGGGCAAGAATTCCGGATCGTCGTCTTCCCGAGGGGCAGGGTGTGTAATTTCTATTTTTTCGAGCGAATCAAAGGTGGGAATCTTCCATGGCTCAGCACCGTTCGCGATGTATCCATCAGACAAGATAATCACTGGGCACATAAAGGTCACCGCAATACGCCAAGCATCAATTGCCGTAGCAAAGCAGTCTGACGGACTCTGTGGAGCAACTACCGGCAACGGTGATTCACCGTTACGACCATACATTGCTTGATACAAGTCGGACTGTTCTGTTTTGGTCGGCAACCCAGTACTTGGACCACCTCGTTGGACGTTGATGATAAGCATGGGCAACTCGAGAATCATCCCCAGTCCCATCGCTTCTCCCTTAAGCGCAATACCAGGACCGCTCGATGCCGTAATTCCCATGTGGCCTGCAAATGCAGCACCAATTACTGAACAAATAGCTGCAATCTCATCTTCCGCTTGAAACGTCCGCACACCATGTTCTTTATGTTTACTTAACTCGTGCAAAATATCGGAGGCTGGCGTAATTGGATAAGAACCCAAAAACAAGTCTCGATCACTGAGCTTCGCTGCAGCAATACAACCAATTGCCAACGCTTGGTTCCCCATGATGTTACGGTATCTACCCTTGGGCAACGTCGCTTGGCCTACTTGGTAAGTACTAATTGCCGCTTCGGTTGTCTCGCCATAATTAAACCCAGCCTTGAGCGACTTCTCGTTAGCCTCGGCAATGTCTGGCATACCACCAAACTTTGATTGGATAAAATCTAAGGTAGGCTGCAAGTCGCGATTGTAGAGCCAGTAGACAAACCCCATTGCAAAAAAGTTCTTACAACGATCGGCTATCTTTGCGCTCAGTCCTAATTCTTCGACAGCGGTTCGAGTGAGCAGTGTCATTTTAATTTTGATGACTCGATATTCATCTAGGCCTACGCCATCTAGAGGATTCTCATCGAGCTTAGCTAACCGTAAATCTTTGGCTTGGAAGCTATCTTCATTGACAATCAGTGTGCCACCCGTTTTGAGGTCTCCGATGTTCGTAACCAAAGCCGCTGGATTCATCACGACAAGCGTATCAAGTTGGTCGCCAGGTGTGAAAATATCTTCAGCAGCAATCTGCACTTGAAACCCTGAGACACCAGCCCGAGTTCCTCGAGGAGCGCGAATCTCTGCAGGGAAGTCTGGAAACGTCGCGACGTCGTTTCCCGCTAGAGCCGACGTGTTGGTGAGTTGAGTCCCAGACAGTTGCATACCGTCGCCTGAGTCACCAGCAAATCTAATTGTTGCACCTGTTATTTTTTCCGGAGTAGTCGTTGTAGACATTTTTACTGAGCTCTTAGATTATTATTGAACGTGAGGTGTTAATACGAACAGAATACGCAATTCAAAATTAGAGATAATAGAGGTGGGAAATAGAATTCGTAGTGCTTACAATCATCGCAATCTCAAGTCAGTAATCTATAAATTCTATTTTTAGTTTTGCAGTTAGCATCCATTAAAAAATATAAACTAAGCCGACGCAAAGTTTACACAGGAATACCTGAAATCTACCACCTCAACTCGACTCGTTGAACCGCATATTCACCATAAAAACCAACTTTTCTCTACGACATTTTTCCGACAATAATGTCGGCTTTCATTGGTCATCACCGCTCTAAAATAAGGTACTCTAATAATGTCCCAGAGGAGTCAATTTAACTACATTTTATACATCGTGATCTCGGCGGTAGCGTGACCAGCAAGGGTCTCTCCGGGATGTGTAAATATTATGTGCTATCATAAGAAGATGACCAACCATTGCGATTTTTTGGGTAGAATTTAATGGAAGCTAGACAGTTATCAATAACTGGCCCTTTATCAAATCGTTTCCTCGATAGTACATAATCGCTAGGCATCCATGACGCAAGATATCCGAGGTATCCGAGACGCCATTGATCCGATTGATGGCACCATCTCGATCGTCACGCCCGAAAACATCACCTTTGACTATCACGTCGCAGGGCCATTTCAACGAGCTTTTGCTTTTCTAATTGATATTGGTATACGTACTGCTATTCTCTTTGGCTTATATATATTCTCGCTCATCATCGATTACCAATTGGGTGGAATTGGCCAGGCGATATTCCAAGTTATCCAGCTCATTGTCATCTGGATGTATGGAATACTATTCGAAATTTACATGAACGGCCAAACTCCTGGTAAACGCATGCTCGGCTTACGATCAGTCACTGTAGACGGCAAACCGATGAATGCAATGCAAGCCGTTCTACGTAATATGCTACGAATGGCTGACACGTTTCCTTTAGTTGCTCCCGCTGCCTTTGGTATCAATTGGGGGAACTCGCCGTTTTTCCAATTGTCGTTCATCCCAACATTCATGGTTGGATTGCTCGTCATGAGTTTGAACAAACGTTTCCAACGACTCGGGGATCTCGTTGCCGGCACGATGGTTATTGTCGATCAAAAACAACCGACACAAGGGTTGCATGATGTGCGGCACCCCAACGTACTGCATATTGCTTCACTATTACCCGCAAATTTCAAACCGGACCAAGGCATGTCTCAAGCGCTGGCCCACTTTATTGACCAACGTAATCGTTTAGCTCAACAACGGCGCAATGAAATTGCCAACCATCTTGCTGAGCCATTATGTAAACAACTCAAGCTTGACCCAAACATTAACCCCGATCTGCTACTGCAGGCACTATATTATCGGGCCTTCGTATCAGACGCCCAAGACGAAGTGCCACTAACATCTCCATTAGCTGCCATCGTACCTACCAGTCCCAGCGGATACGCTCAGTCGCCGTATCCGCAGAACGTGGCTCAACCTATCACTCAACCTCTGGCTCCCCAAATTCCACCCAGACAAACACCTCCGTCTCGGCCACCAACGCGAGGTAACATCCTATGAAAGTAGCTGACCTATTAGCCCAGCGGCAACATCAATGGCGAGAACTTGACGAGCTCTGCGATAAAGTCAATTGGAGATCTGCAAAAAGGATGGGAGCCGAGCAGCTATCAAACTTTGCCTCTCTGTATCGCAGCGTGTGTGCAGATTTGGCTTTAGCCGATTCCTATAATTTGCCGCCCGACACAGTCGAGTATTTGCACCGGCTCGTTGGTCGTGCTCATAGCCGACTTTACCGCACTCGTCGTTTTCAATTCGCCGCTTGGATCATGGTATTAACATTTGATGCTCCGCGGCAGATTTTGCTGGACCGCTATTTTTGGTTTATGTTCATATTTTTCTACGGTACATTTTTGTTGTCCGCATTTCTCGCTTTTGAATCTACCTATTTTCCAGATTACCACACGCAAATCGTAGGCGAAGAAGCTTTGCTCAGTTTGGAAGCAATGTATACCAATCCGATTGGGTCAACCGAATCCGGAATCGGGATGAAATCCAATATGGCTGGATTCTACATCAACCACAATACAGGTATTGGATTAGTCTGTTTTGTCACGGGTATCCTGATAATACCTGGCATCGTGACTACGTTATTTAACGCCGCGTTTCTAGGTGCTGTCTTCGGCTATATGGCTCGGCCGGATGTTCTCATGACTGATAACTTCTTTGAATTCGTAACCGCACACGGACCTTTTGAATTGACGGCCATCGTACTCGCAGCAGCCGGTGGTTTGCGGCTAGGATTGTCTTGGGTCAACACCAACGGGTTAACCCGCAAAGCCTCACTTCAAAAAGCTGGCCGCCGCTGTATCCCGGTCATTGGATTATCGATTCTGTTCTTTTTCTTTGCGGCGATTATTGAAGGTTTCATTTCACCGTCGAATCTTCCATATTCCTTCAAAGCAACAGTCGCGATCAGTTCGGCACTGTTCATTGCATTTTATATTCTTGTCTTGGGTCTCCTATCTGCTTTGGGGATCGTCAAAGGAGAACAATATGCAATTAGATAAAACCCATATTCAAATTCGCAACCGCAATGAAAATGAGTTGCTAGATATCGCACTACACGTCATTTGCAGATTCCCCGTCCAAATTTTCTTGTCTTTTGCGCTGCTAGCCATACCACTGCTGCTGCTTAATAATTTGCTAATCGGACATATCCTCACATTGGACTACAACCTAGCTTTCCAAATGCGGACTTCAATCGTCGAAGAAACCTATACATCGTCAGACATTAGCTACAAAACATTTCTCGTCTTACAAGTAATATTGATCATTAGTGAAGCCCCCATAGCCTCAATTTTGTCCACCGTCATGTTAAGCAAATTAATTTTTAACGAAGCGCCAACGCTCTCGAGTATCATTAAAATCGGCCTAAAAAATACCGGGAAAATTTTTGCGAGCCTAGGCCTGAAACGAGGTGTTCTATTTATCGTCCTGCTCGCAGCACTAATGAGAACACCCGACAGCATAACCCGCGGATTTATTTTGGCGACCATTATTATCACATTCTTCGTATTCATCTGGGTCCGCGGTGCCCGACCGTTCATTTTAGAAATCATTCTGCTGGAACAATCCGATGCCGAGTCGTCGAATAAGATGTCCTTACAACAGCGCAGTCGCATGCTGCATACAACCGTTGGCGGTAATGTATTTGGGCGATCAATGTACGGATTAGTCGTTGGCTGTTGTCTGGCAATTTGCATGCACGGCTGTCTAACCTTTCTTTCTGTTAACCTGTTTACCGAAACAGGAACTATGGAGCATCTCGATTTAACCGCTCGCTGGATCTTTCCAATTGCTTGCTGGCTTGCGGTACTCTACACATCGGTCGTACGATTTCTCAACTACCTCGACACTCGTATATTATTAGAAGGTTGGGAAGCGGAATTAAAAATTCGTAGCGAAGCTATGCGGATCAAACAACGACAACCACTGGGCACAAATTGGTAGGGGACAGGAGGGTAATTATGAAACGACATTCAATGCTGTCACTGCTCTGCATCCTATCAGTCTACGTATTCATTGCCTTAGGACACTCTCACGACTCCCTAGCTCAACGCGATACGCCCGTCGAATCTGGAAAGCGTGCTTTACAGCGTGATACACCTTTTCCTTGGTATGACGAACAACGTGACGTATTAAAGCGAATCCCGCTTGATACCGAGTGGATGCAGCGACTACGCGAACGCTTAGAACAAAATGAACAGAACATCGAGGAAATGCTTAAGGGCCTCGAAGACATGGATTTCGGTGATATGGATTTCGGTGATATGCCAACACCGGATATGGAAGAATTCGGTGCGGACTTTGACGCCGAATCGTTTTTAGATAAATGGGAAGAGTACATTAATAGATTAGGTGAGGAGGCTGAGGCAAATTCTGGAGGCAATGGCCGAGCTAATCCAAATAGCCCTCAGGGTAACGGTTC
>DTSG01000478.1:13286-15831 GCA_012965455.1 Planctomycetaceae bacterium
GCGCCACCGGCACAACGCAGTAGCGAATGGACTCCCGATCTCGACTTCTTTGCAGGTGCCGGCGGACTTGTTGAAGTTATTTTTTGGGGAATCCTTGCCGTACTCGTGATTGGTGTTATTGGCTTAATCGTATGGGCTATTATCAACCGCGAACAAACAAATAAAGACCCTGGTTTAACGCCGAGACCCAGCACTTTATCCGAGGAAGAACGCTTAGAGGAACTACCGGTCCAACTTGACCCAGCATTTAAGAACTTACTCGATCGTGTGCGAGAATGCTATGACAATGGCGACTACAATCAAGCGATCATCTATTTGTTCAGCTACAAACTAATTCAACTCGACAAAAAACAACTTATACGTCTAACGCGGGGTAAAACAAATCATCAATATCTGCGCGAAGTAACCGGCCATCACCAACTGCAGGATACTTTGCGACTTACAGTCCGCGCTTTTGAGGATGTCTTTTTCGGGAACCACTATCTAACCAAGTCTCGATTCCAACAATGCTGGGACAATGTCGATATTTTCCGCGCTCTCAGTCAACCCACTCCGACCACCGGAGTGCAAGCATGAATCAATATCCCCGCATTAGAGATATTAATCGCATTGATATTAAGAATCGACTCCTAAAATTATGGGTCATTTTGACAATCAGCATCTTCACCAGTATCACTTTCGCTCAGGATGAAGACGACATCGACCGCACCTATGGCGAAGGCAATCAATCCGAAGGTGCCTACAGTATAAATGGCACTGGTGTATTGGCGGATATGTTTAGGAATGCGGGGTCGGAAATCTTCTATTCTCGCATCCTCGGCACACCTACTCGCCGAGCCGACGTAATTGTATGGGCACCGGATAGTTACCGCTTGCCCAGCGAAGAAGAAGTCGCAGCGATCGAGCAATGGCTAAGTGCTAAACCAGATCGCACCTTTATTTTTATTGGCCGCGATTACGATGCGACGATGGACTATTGGGTCGAAGTCACCAAGGATGCCACTGACGATGAAAAAATATTGCTCGCTCTAAAAATGCTCGATGTGTGGGGAGCTTTTCAAGTAAAACGAATGCAACTCGAAGATGGGGAAGATTGTGGCTGGTTCACAATGAACGCCGAATCAACGGTCAAGACAATTAACAGCCTCGAGGGCGATCCTGCGTGGCTGGCTGGAACGGAAAATGGAAAATTCCATCTGCGCGTCCAAGGGTTTTTAGACTTCACAGGAAAAATCGACCAGCCCTCGTTTTCTTCAACCTACGACTACGATATTAAACTTCACAGCAACGGCATCCCGATCGTGACAGAAATAACGAGTCAAAATTTCTATCGCAGTAAAATTTATGCTGCCGTTAATGGTTCGTTCTTACTAAACGTGCCACTAGTAAATCATGAACACCGCAAACTCGCGGCCACCATGATACAACAATGTTCTCAAAAACGAGTCGTCTGTTTTCTTGAAAGCAATTATGACGATGCGGAAAACGTTCCCGTGATAACCAATGATCCAGCTCCACCTTTGCCGCCAAGCATCCTCACTATCTTGCAGTCATGGCCATTTGGCTTCATCCTCATGCACCTCATTGTAGTCGGAATCGTGTATTGCTTTTTTCGGTATCCAATTTTCGGGAAAGCCAAAACAACTTTTGTTTTAACAACAACGATTGATGACAAGACTAGGACACAATCCGTCGCAAATTTTGGGCGGCATATTCAGGCATTAGGTAATCTGATGCGACGCAGCGGCAATGAAACATACGCGCGCAATTGTGTGTCTCAATACCAACAAAGAGCACATCAAAGCGAAACGTACCAACCTCAACGACAGAAAAAGAAACCGAACTAACTTCGGCAACCATAGAGAAAGATGAATATGAATTCCACGACCTTCAACTGCCCAGCTTGTTCTCAACCGTTGAGCTTACCTCCAACATTTGCGGGACCTCAAATACAATGTCCCAGTTGCCAAACGGTGATCCCCATGCCTAACACGCCGCAAGCCATGGCACTTACACCGCTGGCTACCCAACCGTTAGCACCAGTAGTCGCGGCGCCAGCTGTCTCGATGGCGCCGCCCGCAGTTGTGATGGACGAGGAAATCGAAAAGTCCATCGGCAAAATGTCTATTGAAACAACCGAACATACCGGTGAAATGACGGCCACACGAGAGTTGTTTCTCAAATTGACCGAGCAAGTGAGCAAGATATTTATTGGGCAAGATGAGTTGGTACTAGGGACACTAGTTTCACTTTTCTCCAGTGGCCATGTACTGATTGAAAGTGTGCCTGGACTTGGGAAGACGTTGTTCGTGCGAGTGCTTGGTCACGCCTTGGGTTGTGACTTTGGCCGAATTCAATTTACCGCTGACTTGATGCCATCGGACGTCACTGGAGCACCTGTGTTTAATATGAAAACACAGGAATTCAAGTTCCATCCCGGCCCCGTTTTCACTCAATTACTGCTAGCCGATGAAATCAACCGCTCGCCTGCTAAAACGCACGCCGCACTACTAGAAATCATGCAAGAACATCATGTCACAGTCGA
>DTSG01000478.1:15841-23822 GCA_012965455.1 Planctomycetaceae bacterium
CTCCCATCGCGCCCCCATTTATCGTCATCGCCACACAAAACCCTGTGGAGCAAGAGGGAACCTATAACCTGCCAGAAGCTCAGCTCGACCGGTTTATGATGAAACTAATCGTCAATTATCCTAGTGCTGGTCAAGAAGCAGACATTCTGAAAATGCATAGTCGGCAAGAAAGCATTTCCGATCGATTGCAAACCGAAATCGAAACGGTGACAACACCTGAGGAAATCAACGCCGCAATTAAACAAAATGCTGAAGTAACGATTGACGATGCATTGGTGGATTACATCAATCGAATTGTTCGAATAACGAGGAATTGGCCGCAAATCTATATGGGTGCTTCGCCGCGAGCGGGGCTCGCACTGATGCAAGGTGCAAGGACGTTAGCCGCCTTCCAAGGCAGAGACTACGCCATTCCCGATGATGTTGTACAAATCACGTTACCTGTTTTAAGACACCGAGTCATCTTAACAGCCGAAGCCGAAGTCGAAGGTCAAGAAATTGATCAAATACTTATAGATATGATTCGTACTGTCGAAGTGCCTCGCATATAGATCGAACCCGACGTCGCCAGTATTAAAAGCACCGATAACCACACCCAATTCGGAATAAGCAAGTGGAACCTACTCAGCAACAAGCCGAACAACTGCAGCAACAACTGGAGCTCATCCAGATGTTTCCTTGGCTAGTGCTTGTTGCCCTCACGATACCTTTAATTATTGTTGCTCGGCGCAAAGTATACCCACACATTGTCTATCCGCTGGCACTACTAATTCCAACCGTCCTAACTGCGGGCATCATATTTGATGCTACTTGGCTTGTACCCGCTTTGGCGGCCGACGCTTTAATTCTTAGTGTCTCGCTATTAGACTTATTCACCTTGCCGTCCACTTCTTCCTTGCGAGCCGAGCGGCACCACAACAAGGTAGCTTCCATCGTCAAGAACTCTAACGTCGCCTTTCGTATGATTAATGAATCATCTCGTCGTTTACGATTAACACTTTTGGATGATTTACCCGAGACATTTGAAGTCGAAGAATCTATTTTTCGTACTTCCATTGGTAAACGTGAAACAAAAGAATTTCAATATTCGTTCAAACCAACGAAACGCGGACAATTCAATTTGCAGTGCATTCATGTCCGTAGTCGCAGTCTATTGGGTTTTTGGGTGCGACATTTAACCGTCCCCGTGGAAACTCAAATCCACGTCTACCCAGACTTACATCAGCTTTCACATTACGCACTGCTAGCTCGGACAAATCGTTTAAATCTTTTGGGCGTCCGCCGCACTCGAAAAGTTGGGCAAGACAACGAATTTGAACGACTCCGTGAATATACCCGCGATGACCATTATCGAAATATCAATTGGCGTAGTACCGCGCGACACAATAAGTTGATCGTCCAAGATTATCAAAACACTCAAAGTCAGCGAATCATATTTCTAATTGACTGTGGTCGGATGATGACCAATGAATCTGCCGACATGACTTTCGTCGACCATGCGTTGAACTCAATGTTGATGCTCAGTCACGTCGCATTATCCAAAGGGGATTCCGTCGGCCTGATTTGCTTCTCTGATAAAATTCACTGCTTTGTGCCGCCGCGGTCCGGCATGAGTCAAATGAATCAACTGTTACACGCCTCGTTTAATCAATTTCCCCGCATGGTGGAATCTCGCTACGATGAAGCGTTCCTTTATTTGGCTAACCGTTGTAACAAACGAGCACTCGTTATCTTAATTACAAACGTCGTCGACGAAGTCAATTCTCAGCAAGTTGTTCAATATATGCAAACGGTTTCACGACGCCATTTGCCCATTAGCGTGATGCTACGAGACCACAATATTTTTGATGAGGCCGAGCAGACAAAGAGTCTCTACAATGCTGCGGCAGCCGCACAGATTTTAAATTGGCGGCATGATGTTTTAAATACGCTGACCCACCGCGGTGCGTTTGCGATGGATGTCTTTCCCGAAGATATGACTACACCAATCATTAATCAATATCTTGAAATAAAAGCTCGCCATCTGCTATAGCGGTTTCCAATGCCTTGTGGATCAAACTCCAAGCGGTTGTCGATTCGTCTTTTTTGCATTAGGGTAAATATACGATTTTCCTTTTGCCACTTTTGTTTGTTCCTTTGAAACTAAATCATGAGCGACGCCTACTTTCAACAATTATTTGCCGACCGCATTGGTGGTGTTCACTATGGCAAAGATACCGAAATCTATAAATTTGAAAAAATAAAACGGGCTAAGCGACAAGCACTGGCCGATCAACCTGACCGTAAGTTGCTCGATTTTGGCATTGGGGAAAACGATAGTATTGCCGCACAATCCGTCCGGCAAGTCATGGGCGAAGAAATCCACCTACTCGAAAATCGAGGGTACGCGGACAACGGTGTTCCAGAATTCAAAGCGGCAGTCGCACGGTTCATGCAACGTGAATTTGATGTGCAGCTAGATCCTGTTTCAGAAATAAACCACTGTATCGGTTCTAAAACTGCACTTTCGATAATCCCAGCATGCTTTATTAACCCAGGCGATGTCACGTTAATGACCGTACCTGGCTACCCTGTTGCTGGTACCCACACAAAATACTACGGCGGCGAAGTTCATGAATTACCACTACTTGCGGAAAACGAGTTTTTGCCCGATCTGCAATCAGTCCCAGTTGATGTTTTGCAGCGGGCCAAATTACTCGTAATAAACTATCCCAATAGTCCTACCGGTAAACTCGCGACCGCAGCGTTTTATGCCGACGTGGTTGAATTTGCAAAACAACATCAAATCGTCGTTATCCAAGACGCCGCTCACATAATGTTAACGTTTACCGGTAAACCAACGAGCTTCCTAGAAACACCTGGAGCGCGCGACGTCGGTGTCGAGATTCATTCGATGTCCAAGGGGTTTGATATGATCGGCTGGAGAATCGGCTGGGTCTGCGGGAATCCTTTGTTAGTCCGGGCGTTTGCCGACGTGAAAGACAACTGTGATAGCGGTCAGTTCATTGCCATCCAAAAAGCGGCCGCGGCCGCCCTCGACGATGAAACCATCGCTCCGAGCGTCCGCGAGAAATATCGGCGACGGATGACCAATCTAGTCACCGCACTGAGCACTTGCGGATTTCAATGCTCGATGCCCGGCGGTTCCTATTTCCTTTATACCCCCGCTCCTACCGGCGTTGAAAATGGACCCTCTTTTGCCAATGCCGAAGAAGCGTGTCAATATTTAATTACCGAACATGGGATTGTCACCGTGCCTTGGGATAATGCTGGTAGCTATTTGCGATTCTCCGTCACCTATGTTGCCGATGGCGAAGAAGCAGAGCAGGCACTATTGCAAGAAACCCTCGAGCGATTGGGGAACATCCCGTTCACGTTTTAAACGGCAGGTATCCGGGAAGCTTCGGCCGACGCTATATTTTTTAGAACCACTGGCCCGTCTACGCTGTCTGTCAATACGATGTGCCGAGGTTGTCCCACCAGTATCAAGATTGCCTAATCACTCCGACGAACATTACGCGATTTTGCGTTTTCCCATGTTGCCCAAATATTTGCGGCGAACATCTTCGTTGTTCCAAATCTCTGTAGGCGATCCGTCGAACATCACTTCACCGGCGGCAATCACATACCCGCGATCAACAATATCAAGCATTTCACGAACGGCGTGGTCGGTAATCAGAATAGAGATGCCCTCGTTGCGTAATGATTCAATCGTGACCTGTATGCTCTGCACTGTAATCGGGTCAACGCCCGAAAATGGCTCGTCTAACATTACGATCTCTGGTTCGGAAACCAAGCATCTCGCAATCTCTAAACGCCGCCGCTCGCCGCCCGATATCTTACCCGCTTTGGTTTTGCGGATTTTAGCGATGTTAAATCGGTCGAGCAGCTCGTTGCAAATCTCTTTTTTCTTTTTTCCTTTGATCTCTTGCATTTCGATCATCATGATCAAGTTCTGCTCAACCGACAGATTTTGAAAGACACTTGATTCTTGGGCTAAATAACCCATGCTACATTCACGAGACCGTTTGTGCATCGGCCAATTAGTAACGTCCTTGCCGTTGAGGAAGACTTGGCCAGAGTCTGGCGGCAACATACCACATATCATCTTGAAACTCGTCGTCTTACCCGCACCATTCACACCGAGTAAACCTATGATCTGCCCCTTCTCGACACGCAAGCTGATCCCGTTGACCACTCGCCGACGACGAAATGATTTGACTAAGCCCTTAGCTTCCAAAATAGGCATGTGTGTATCCGAATTGATGGTGACAGGTTAAACAACAAGTTATCCCACTGGCATATCTTACTGTATTACCTTGATTTCCGGAAAGTTCGGAATTGCCGGAATCGCACGACCGCCTAAATCAACGTACCACGCATGGGGCCAATATATCATTAGCGCCTCCCCAATTAATAGGCTACGATGGAAACTGTTTTTGCCAAGAATCGGATACCAACCACGACCATCGCTGCTCGCCGGACTGTTATCGCCCATCGGCAAAAATTCGTCCCGGGCTATTTTAAATTCAACGGTCGCCCGGTCTGTGAAAAATTCCGTTCGATTCCATGATTGAAAAAAGTCCAAGTGCAGTTGCAGTTTAGCGATCTTATAAATATTACTCGAATCCCAATCCTCCACTGTCATCCAAAATGGTTCGATACCGACTACCAGATGTCGCATGGATTCCAATTCGCTCATGTACCAATGGTTGTATTCCGTGCCCATTGGAAATCCCGCTTGATTGGTAGCGATATAATAACCATCTCGAAAAACTCGCGCATTTTCGACCGACATGGCAACGCCTTGGGAACTAATTCCCGCAGGCATTAAGTCACCTGGATCGCGCTCGGACCATTTAGGGCCAAGCATTTGAGCTGTCACATAAGTCGCCTTTTGCGATAACTCTATGAGTTCGCCGTCAAGCCAAACTCGCAGTTCATTATCAAAATTTGAAAACCGGATTTTATATTCACCAGCCCCTTTTAAATTTGTCGCACCATTGATCGTTGCAACTTCAGAGCCTGCACCGATAAACAATTCCTCTCCAGCATCAATCGACAACGTTAGTTCGCCCGTTGCGACGTCAATGCTGCCTTGGTAATAAACACCAGATTCCACAATGTCAAAACCAATCGTTCCAGTATCGTTTGCTACACTGATTTCAAATTCAACTGCTAAATCACCAACCCAATAGTTGCCGCGCTCGCTTCCGCTAGGCCATTTGATTTTCAAATTTTGTGTTAGCAAATCGCGAGATTGCCCTTCGATGATTTGATCACCTTCTAAGTGCTCACGAAAATTAGCGATAAAGGCTGCTAGTTTGGCGTCATCTGAGCTGTCGACTGGCTGTACCGCTTTGTCCCACGACGAAAAAACAACTTCGCCAAAATAGGACACATCATCCTTAATTACTCGATTGTATGCATACGCGTCCGTGATGAGGTTAGGAAGAGGCCACCAGCGAACTTTCATCTCATCACGAATTTCTTGAGCTCGAGTAACGTCTCCTGATTTTTCTGCTAGATTTGCGCTAACCCGATGCTGGTTGTAATCAACCCAAAATGTTGAATCTGGAATGGTGTGATGGTATCGCAAGCCAACTGCTTCTTCTTTACGACTGCCATCAATCGTAGCTTTAAATCCCTGAGCGGACATTGACCAGTACCCCGTAGCACCTTCCTGCGCACTAGGATGATATCGTGATCGGTATTCACCGACCATCCGCCACGGTTGCGGCCACATAACTTCATCCAACGCGCTTGCGCGATATTGCGTGTCATGCACAAGCTGCATCATCGAGAGCTGCTTGTTTACCGGTTTACGCGCAATTTCAAAGACCGCGTTTAGATTATCCGCTGGGCGCGTATAAACATCGCCGTTGGATAATCGCACAACCTCACCTGGTAGCCCGATCAATCGCTTGATGTAGTTAGTTGTCGCTTCGTAGGGATACTTAAAGACAATCACATCCCATCGCTCAGGATCGCTAAATGAATAGGCAAACTTATTAACCAAAATTCGATCACCCGAGAAGGACCTCTCGTTTACTTCGTTTACTTTGTCTAAAACATCTATGAAACCACATTGGGGGCACGTCGTTGCAATCACTTCGCCATCACCATCATTTTCTTCGCTTGCACCGGACCGGTATGGAAAATCACACTTGGAGCATTGGTGATCCATATGGCGACCTTGTAAACCATGAGCCATCGAGCCCGTCGGAATAACATATGCTTCGGCAACAAATCCACGGAAAATAAACGCCAAGATTACCGCGGCAGCAAAACCTTCCAATAAATCACGATACTGCATCAACGGCAGCGTGCGGTATCGCTCAATTTGGCTCTTGTCCTTCATTTATCAAAATCTCGCAGTCGGAAATGAAATTGCATTGGGTTGTATAGAGGATTCTACGGTGACCCGAGGGAAAAGGTTCCGTTGGTTGCAAATATACTCTATCCATCTATTTATAACGAGGGCAGAGTACCGCGGGGTTCAAGTTTCACATGCGTGTTAATTTGCACAAATTCGTGGTTCAATTTACTCGAAGCCACAAAAACGGGCAGTCATCCGGCGGATCAACCCCCCTGTACTATTTACGGCACGACGCCTTGAATCAGCGAACGATGGATGCCTTGATTCCAATGACGAGAATCTCGAGAGACGGGCTGATTGTCTCCTACTAGAAAAAAACTATCCGGCGGCAACTCTGACGAAAACTGCCATGAATTATCCATCCCGTTGGGTGCTAACCAATAAATGTCTCGAGCAATTAAAATCCGCTTGATATCCAGTATGCCCTCTGATGCTGCGACGGCAAACGGCCGTTGTCGCAGCAAGCGGTCATCGATGTAGTTGCCCGTCGGTAGGGTTGGTTCAAAGTCGAAGGCCCATTGCTGTGAATTGATCTGCACCACGACTCGGCCATCTAAGCGGCCCACCCGAATTTTCCAAGGTTGCTTCAATGGTACTGTCGTTTCGTCAATCGATTGCTGCCCGCAATGTCGAGCACCTTGAGAAACGCTGACCGTGTGCCCGCCGCAGTCGACAGTCACGTTAACATCCAATAATCGAAATTGAAATGCCGGTGCAGTATGCGTCGTCACCCAAAGGTCCACAACATAATCATCAACGAAATGCAACTGTGGCCGCGAGATATATTGGTTATAGGGATGGTAATCTAAAATAGCGTCGGGCGAGCCTCGTCGCACTTGAGGCACAAATCCCGCAATAACATTCCAGTGAATATATTCAAGCCATTGTTGAGATTTGTGCTCAGGAGCATCAAATGCAAATTCACCAGCCGTGGTGATCAACCATGCCTGTTCATTAATTCCAACCGCAAATCGATCCAAAAATGAATGCTGCGAATCCCGCGGGCGGTGTTGGCTGTCAAAAACAGGAACCTGCAACAAATCAAACTCTGATAAGGACTTTTGATAGCGAGCCCCATTGATCCACAAGTCACCATCCACGAATCCCAGTTGCTCACCAGGTAAAGCCACAATGCGTTTTAGCAACATTCCTTGATCGCCGGCTGCCTCTGGAGCGGTAAAGACAACCTTCGACCACCGCCGGATGGGGCCTGCTGCATACGCAACTTGACCGGTGTGACCGCGGCTGCCCTCAATAGAGTTTATCGCACCACAGTTGTAGCAAACCGGCAAATGGTCTTCGCCGACAGTCGTTACATCACAGCGATAAGCAATGCCGCAATCGTGACATTGGATTTGCAGATGGGGTCCAGGGGCGGCGTTGGCCATGCTCCCCGACGCAATTGGGCGAACCGTATACACTTCCGCTATTTCAGAAGAGCGTGATAACAACCAGCCGATAACTCCACCGGTAGCAACAATCACGAGGCACAGCATGGTGACCCCTTTGATATGATGCGGTTGTTTATCCACGTTTATTTCTGATCCTGTCCCGTTTCCAATACTGCCATGAAGGCCTTTTGAGGAATATCAACACTCCCCT
>DTSG01000479.1 GCA_012965455.1 Planctomycetaceae bacterium
CGAAAATGTAACAGTTTATCCCTGTCTAGTTCATCCGCTTCCTCTAGGCCAGCGAGCTCACCGGCGATTCCCTCTAAATCGGCTTCATTGGTGTCAGCTGCGAGATGCTTCAATAGCACCCCTGTATCGGTTTCAATATTTTCCGGAAAGGCCGATGACAAATCGTTCACAAACGATATATGACAATTGGCGATGCGAATACAATCTTGTGGCTTTAACTCATAATCGCCGGTCGTCGATTCACCGTTGATCAGCGTCCCATTGCGACTTTCCAAATCACGAAGCGTCCACGCGCCATTCGAGAAAAACAACTCAGCATGAATTCGGCTCGCTCGCTCATCACGAATGACCACCTTGTTCGTGGAGGCTCTACCGATGGTCGAGGTCTTGCCAGCCTCAAGACGAACGACGTCTGTCCACTTGGTACCTTCGCGTATAACTAAATATGCTAGCATTGAAAACTTCGAATCCATAATATAGAACGCTTAAGCGGTTGCAATTACCACGTGTCTATAGTGTATCAAAAATGAACACTTTATATGGCGACCCACACTACAAACGTCAAATTTCCATTCATTCAACCCATATATTTAAAAACTATGGCTCCGTATCACCTTACGCTATTCCATTAATGGGTATCTTGATAATAATAAAGGTAAGCAACCTGGAAAGAAAAACGGATTAGGTAAACTTTTCTTGTAAATACGGGCAAAGCCGATTATTCTAGACAGGGATAAACTGTTGCATTTTCGCCTCGGAAATGTCGAAGTCTTATTCGATGGGTCATTTTTTCTCATTAACAGTATGTTCGCGTAGTTCATGTTGTTTGACATGTTGAATTTGATCGATCTGGGTTACGGATAAATATCCGTTCCCAAAACGACACCACAAACAGAGAAGAGTAACGAGAGATTAGTGCGGAACAACTATCCTCTCAAAACCAATTAGGAGTTCGGTTATGACGAGTCGTCACATTACATTCTGTCGTGCATGCATATTTGCTCTATTGGCATTGTCGACCAGTCAGATCATTGGGGGTGGAAATAATAACGCCTTCCGAAACAACTCTGTTGGTGGTATTTCCATCGATGCAAATGGCGTCGTCGCTAACGCTGATTCCGAAAGCCGGGTTTTACTGTTGCGTGAAATGAGAGCGAATTTCAATCCGGCCTCGCCTAAAATGGCTGAGTCGACCGAATTGCGAATGATTTCACTGCGTGGACTCGAAGCCGCAATTGCCGACGCTGTTCAAAACAACCAAGGCGCTTTGCCAGACGAAGTTAAATACTTGGCTGGATTACAACGCATTCAATTCATATTGGTATACCCAGAAATCAACGATATTATTCTCGCAGGTCCTGGTGAAGGCTGGAAAATCGATGACAACCTGCATGTCGTTGGTGTTACCACTGGACTGCCTGTACTTCAACTCGACAACTTGCTGACTGCATTACGAGCAGTCAATGCTCCCCAGCCTCAACGCATCAGTTGTTCGATTGACCCCACACGACAAGGCGTCGCTAACTACGCTGCGAAATTGCAACAACTAACACGTGCCGGCGTTCGCAACCCGCAAATTCTTGCACCACAGTTGAAACAAGCTATGGGTAACCAAGTCGTATCTATTAATGGTGTACCCGGATCAAGTCATTTTGCTCGAGTCATGCTAGCCGCAGATATCCGCATGAAACAAATTGCCATGGAAATCACCGGACATGGCTCCAAAGTTATGCCGGGGTTTATTTCTGGTGCACGCAATTCTGTGAGCCTCACCAACCCAAACATCAATCCACGCTGGTGGTTAGCCTGCAATTACAAGAGTGTCGCAACCGACGGGCAAGGTCTAGCTTGGGAAATTCGCGGCCAGGGCGTCAAAGCAATGACCGAAACAGAAGTACTCCAAGGCAACAACGGTCCGGCTAAAGCTCAACAACAAGATCCCGCTGCACAGAGATGGGCAGAACTGATGACTGATCGCTATGATGACTTGAGTAAAGCAGACCCCGTGTTTGGCGAACTTCGTAATATCATGGACATGTGTGTGGCTGCTGCTATCATTCGCAGCAACAGCCTGCTAGATCGCGCCGATTTAGAACTGCCTCACTTGCTCGCAACAACGAAAACTATTTCGCACCGTTCGTGGTTCACGCCGAAACACGTCAGTACTGAAACGAGCTTCATTAAATCGAGCCGTGGCCTCGTGGTGACAGCTTCTGGCGGTGTCGACATTGACTATCTTGCTCCTCTCAAGGATCCCAAAGTCACTGCAGAAGTGAAACAGGTATGGAACAAAGTGCACGCAAAAACTGCTTCCATGTCTTGGTGGAACTAGTTCAAACTAGTGCCATCTGCGAGTCAGCAACGGTAGATTATTTGCGATGTCCGCGCAGAGCGATCAACGCTTACGGGTTAGCGTTTCATTTCGAAAACAAAGGGCTCTAACATGCAGCGCCAAGTTCTGGGGCTCGACATCGGCGGTGCTAACATCAAGGCTGCCACGGCGGACGGAACGTTCACCGCAGCACGCTATTTCCCGCTCTGGAATCAGTCACATCAATTGGCCGAAGTGCTACGTGAGATCGTCAACAATGTTGGAGCTAACTTTCTCGCTGTAACAATGACGGGAGAACTTGCCGATTGTTTTGAGTCCAAACAACAGGGGGTCCAATTTATTTCCCAGGCGGTCGTTAAGGCCGCGACAAACCCCGACAATATTTACGTCTATCGTCTAGACGGAGACTGGCTTTCCCCTGCTCAGTGCGGCGAGCAATGGAACAGCGTGGCCGCATCGAACTGGCACGCGCTTGCCAATATTGCCGCTGCGGCAGATCCGAATCAGCCGAACATCCTCTTGGATATCGGCTCCACAACGGTCGACATCATCCCCCTTAACTGCGGCACGCCCGTCCCCGACAACTTGTCCGATGTAGATCGATTACAGTCAGGGCAATTACTCTATTGGGGAATTCAGCGCACTCCAATTTGCGCCTTGATAGATATTGCTAAATTGGATAGTCGTCAGATCCCACTAGCACGTGAGATGTTTGCCACGACCCAGGACGCATTTCTTGTGACCGGTGACACCGTTGAAGATGGCGACTGCCTCGATACGACTGATGGCAAGCCGGCCACACGCAAATACGCCCATGCTCGACTAGCTCGTAGCGTCTGCGAATGCCCCACACAATTTAGCAGCGAAGATGCGTTAAATTTCGCTCAACAAATTAAAGCCCGCTTGGTCTCTCTGCTAGACGATGCGTTGCGGCTAGTCATTCGGAGTATGCCGCAACCGCCCCAACAAATCATCCTTACCGGTCATGGCAATTTCCTCACGGACTGCATATCACTGCAACTGCCCATTATCAATCTCTTTGCTGGCGAACGATCTCGAGTAGCGCCCGCATATGCTGCGGCCATGCTGCTCGCCAAACACCTCGAGGCTAGCAACTAGATGCTCGAGCGACATTCAACATTGCCACTGCAGGTAATCAAGATTGGCGGCAGCCTGCTGACAAACACTGCAGACCGATCAGTCATTGAAAATGTAGAGCAATGGCTCGCGCAGCAATCTGACTCGATAAACGTTGTCATCGTCGGTGGTGGTCACGCTGTTGATCATCTACGCCGTTGGCAACGTCAATTCCATCTCACCACAAGGCAGGCGCATATCAACGCGGTTCAAGTGATGTCACTTAACACCTCACGACTTGCTCGTTCTGGTTGCATATCGTCCGTGATCGCAAATTGGAAAGTACTTACTAACTTCGTTCAAAGTGAGAACACAAATCCAACAACAATCATGTTTGATTGTCTTTCCTTTGTCCGAGATGTAGAGCCAACACTAGTTGGTACCGCGCTAGTACCTGACTGGAGTTGCACCAGTGATTCCATAGCAGCTCGTATCGCCCAACTTCTCCGGGCCGACAGACTTACACTGCTGAAGTCCCGCACCGCCGGCAGTAGCGACCTGCAGACGCTGCAGTACGCGAACTACGTCGATCTCTCGTTTCCCCAAATGGCGGCGGACATCAAATCAGTGACGTTCGTCGATTGCAGTTCTTGATAAGGGACAAAGCTTGCTAGTTCGCATAATGAATCAAAGGACGATGTGATTCTCGGATTGACTTCTATCAGATAGATTTCCTGCGCTGCTACGATTGCGTCAAGGCTGATCCAACCACGCGAATTTGCACGAGGCAGTGAGTTGAACACCGCAAACGCCCATTCGTTTAATCGCTGCGTGACGTTTTCATCATCACAAATCGATCCGCCAACATATTCGAATCCGTACGCCCCTCCCAGTTCTTGTCGCCAGGGTGGTACCATTGTAAATCCGTCCTGATGAAAAATGGCCGACACGCTATATGACTCGCCCCGCACAAACTCTTCTAGCAACCACTCGCCATTGCTAGGCAAACCGTGACTCGATACTTTCCGCATTCCGATACCACCCGTACCGTTTATCGGCTTGAGCACTATAGTGTCATCAAGATGCGAGACATCGCAATTTCCGCTACGTAAGTGTGCCCAATCAGGCATTAGTATTTCGTGAGTATCAGCCCATTGATGCAACAGCACCTTATCGACACCTATCGCCAGTAAATCTTGATCGGGCCCAATCAACTTTCCGGGTCCACAGGCGTTGCACTTTTCAACGGCTAGCAACAAAAGCGAATTCAATTCTGGCGCAATCACAATACACCTGTCAGCATCACGACAAGCAACGAGAAATCGCGACCATGGATCCCGTGAATCCACCACATGCACGGTGACACCACGTGATTTAAGTGTGCTGGCTAGCGGTTCCAAGCGACTGTCGACCGTTACCACTATTTCAACTGCCGGTAACGCCTGACAATACTGGGCGACCGAGAGCAGCATTGCCGAACCATCTGCCACGAGCGCTGGCAGTGTCAGAAAATCATCAATCTCCGCCAATTCGCCATCACAGTCAGAGGGCAGGGCGGCTCCTCCACCGCACACCATTTCGTAGATAAATAGTTTCACAAGTTTCTACTGGTTCAAGCGGCGTGTTAAAAGATGCCTAAATGATCTCGAGCATCTTCGGTCATACGATCTGGGGTCCACGGCGGATCCATGACAATTTTGACTTCTACTTCGCCGACTTCTTCCAACGCAGAAACGACTTGTTTGCTGTTGCCGATCAATTGCGGACCCGCTGGACACATGGGACTCGTCATTGTCATATCAATTTGCACATCCTGCTGTCCCTCAGTTTCGCTATCCGACAAATTAACTGCGTAGATCAAACCGAGATCGACAATATTAACAAATAATTCTGGATCGATCACCTTTTTTAGTTCTTCCAGAACATGATCTTCTGTAACAGCCATCATTTACCCCTTTATAGGATCAAAATATCAAATTCTATTGCTACACTAAATGACTCAAACAACCGTTCAACACTTAAAATGTTGGCGAACGATTCGTTCACTCATCATTAATTTTAACATATACATTGCCGTCGTCGACTTTTACTTCATGAGCAGTCGTCGCAAGGATTGCCGGAAATGTCATCGCTTGCCCAGTGCGTACATCAAACTTTGCTCCATGCCTCGGACAAATCAATTGACAACCTTGCAACTCGCCCTCAGAGAGGGGGCCGTTATCGTGCGTACAAACATCATCGATGCAAAAGAATTCGCCTTCTACATGCACCAACACGACCAATCGTTCATCGATTTCGATCATCATTGTGCCAGGGTCCGCTAGTTCGTTCACGGCAATAGCGTGTTGAAATTCCGTCGACATTTTCTACTCCCAGAAAGCGGTCCGTTACTCGTAATCTCGCACTCGTCGCGCAATCGCCAAAGCCAGTGCATCACGGACACTATCAATCGTTATACGATCGAATATCTGCTGAAAAAAACCAGTGACAATTAGTCGGGTCGCTTCTTTACGAGTAAATCCTCGACACATGGCATAGTAAATTAGCTCTTCGTCGACCATGCCACTGGTGCTGCCATGGGTACAGCGAACGTCGTCAGCTAAAATTTCCAAACCGGGAATGGAATCCGCTCGAGCGTGGTGAGACAACAGTAGATTGTCATTACGCTGGTATCCGTCTGTCCGCTGAGCACCTTCATCAACGCGAATCATTCCCCGCCATACCGTGTGTGATTTATCTTGCAATGCTGACTTGTACAAGAAATCACTTTGGCAATGAGCTGCTTGATGGTGCTGCAAAGTATGATAGGAGAGATGTTGGCTACCCTGTGTGAACAGGACTCCATTTACTTGCGAATTGGCACCTTCACCAGCTAGGATTACATGTTGATTAACTTTCGCTAGGCGACTACCAATGGCTGCTGAAGTCCATTGCAGATTGGCATCACGTCCCAAAACTGCTTTTTGTTGCGCAAAATGCCATACCTTGGAACCCCAGTTCTGCAGATTCACATAACGCAACGACGCCCCGTCGCCGACGACCAGTTCCACGCCCCCACAATGCAATCCGCCGGCATCCTCTTGTTCGCTGGCAGTTTCCGCTAACAGCGTAGCGCTAGCACCGTCTTCAAGCACAACTAGCGTATGTCCGAGATCCGCCGCACCGTCAGTCAAGGCTGACAACACATGTAGTGGTTCTGTTACGTGAACACCTCGGGGAACAAACAGAAACTGTCCACCGGACCAACAGGACGAGTGCAACGCAGCAAACCGATCGGCTTGTGAATTATAGGCACTCTTAAGTAGCATCGTTTGAAATCGCTCTGCGTGCTCGGCTGTCAGGTCATCCAGGGAACCGAAAACAACGCCTTGCTGAGTCAAATGATCCGTAATCGTACTGGACACACAATTCCCGTCGACCGTATGGATATGCCCGCCTAGTGTTATATCGCTGTCGAGCAAAGGGGTGATTTCACTCGGCAATGCGTCTGGTGGGTCAAGCACCAGATGATATTTCTGCAGTTTAAACAAGCGGATATCTGTTCGCATCCACTCTTCGTCTCGACGTCCTGGCCATTGCATGTCACTGAACTGCGACCAAGCTTGACGTCGCTCTGCGAGCATCCATTCTGGTTCGTGGCGCGACGCCAGAAATGCATCAAAACCCGCTTCGTTAAATTCGGCAATTGTCATCGTATCTGTCATATCTATTTTTTGGCTCTCGTATTGGCCATTACATTTCATCTGCAAAGACTGTTATGGGTTTCGAATAGGAAGTGATATTGAATTGCCGTCAGAGAATGGCAAAGCAAGTCCGTCGAGAATTACCCGACGGAACCTTCCATTTGGAGTTGGATCAAGCGATTCATTTCCACGGCGTATTCCATTGGCAGTTCTTTCACCAATGGTTCGATAAAGCCGTTGACGATCATCG
The DNA here is from genome assembly GCA_012965455.1 of Planctomycetaceae bacterium. Lineage (GTDB taxonomy): Bacteria > Planctomycetota > Planctomycetia > Pirellulales > Pirellulaceae > UBA721. The sequence continues at coordinate 7,343 of DTSG01000479.1, forward strand.
CACTTGCTTCCGCTTCACTTAATCCGCGACTCGTCAAATAGAACAATTGTTCTTCACCAATACGCGACACACTGGCCTCGTGCCCAATGGAAACATCTTGTTCCATCACTTCGATATAGGGATAGGTATCGCTGCGGCTATCGGCATCGAGGATCAAAGCATCACAAACCACATTATTCTTGGCATTATGAGCACCTTTTTCAACTCTTACCAAACCGCGATAACTACTGCGACCACCGTCCTTAGAAATCGATTTTGAGATGATTTGCCCAGTCGTGTTAGGTGCCACATGAACCAGTTTAGCGCCGGCATCCTGATGCTGACCTTTACCGGAGAACGCAATCGATAATATCTCACCGTGCGCTCCTGGTTCCATCATGTAAACCGCGGGGTATTTCATCGTCAACTGACTACCCAAATTGCCGTCAACCCATTCCATCGTCGCATCAGCCATACACACAGCTCGTTTTGTAACTAGGTTATAAATATTATTCGCCCAGTTCTGAATTGTGGTATAGCGACAACGTGCGTTCTTTTTAACGATGACTTCAACGACCGCAGAATGCAAACTGTCACTTGAATACGTTGGAGCGGTACAGCCTTCGACGTAGTGGATCTCCGCCCCCTCGTCAACAATGATCAACGTTCGTTCAAACTGACCCATGTTCTCCGCTT
>DTSG01000480.1 GCA_012965455.1 Planctomycetaceae bacterium
TACGTTTCCCCCCTATAACTACTACATAATACCTGCTTCGCTAAGCATAAACAACTAAAATTTGATTGACAGAATGATATCGGTATGATATCATATTGATAGTATCTCATTGGAGTCTGTTTTCTGTAAAGGTAAAGTCCATGTCACAATCAAGCACGACTACTAATATCATTGGTGAAAAAGGGTATAAACCATTAACTGGCTGGTTAATACTGCCCATCGCCTTAGGCTTGTTTTTTGGTGGTATCGCGTTATTCGTGATAACGCTGGCGCATTTGCAAAGTTTCATTCCATTGATTTCTGCCATCGCAATGTTCATTTGTGGGCTAATCAGCTTTTTCGGATTTATGGCCATTGCCCCCAACGATTCACGAGTATTGCTACTGTTTGGTGACTATAAAGGCACGGCCCGCGAGTCTGGATTCTATTGGGTTAATCCGTTTTTCGCCAAGAAAAAGCTCTCACTCAGAATTCGTAACTTTGAAACTGGGTCGATCGTTCACCCCGAAGAGAAGAATCCCAGCACGGGACAGGTCATCCGCCAAAAATCGCGATCATCAGGTAAACCGTCTAAGGTTAATGATCGTGATGGTAACCCGATTGAAATTTCAGCAGTCGTCGTTTGGAAAGTCGTAAATACGGCGGAAGCTCTGTTTGAAGTCAACGACTATGAAGATTACATTTCGGTCCAGAGTGAATCGGCGCTGCGTGACCTTGCAAGTCGGCACCCCTATGATAGTGAAGATCATGAGTTGTCACTTCGCGGGAGTATTACGGAAGTATGTGTTCAGTTGCAGCACGATATTCAAGAACGCCTCGACAAAGCGGGCATCGAAATAATAGAAGCACGAATTAGCCACTTAGCCTATGCTCCAGAAATTGCCGCTGCAATGCTGCAACGGCAACAGGCAGGCGCTGTCGTTGCCGCTCGAACAAAAATCGTCGAAGGCGCGGTTGGTATGGTGCAATTGGCATTAGAGCAGCTTAAAGAGAAGGGCATCATCGACCTTGACGACGAACGTCGTGCAGCGATGGTTTCAAATCTACTTGTCGTTCTCTGTAGTGATCGTCACACGCAACCCGTGGTGAACACTGGGTCGCTGTACCAATAAACCGCGCAATCATCATCGAGAGTTTTATCAAGGAAAGGGATTTCCATTGGCCAAGCGAGATCCATTTTTGTTACGCGCAGATCCTCAAGTGCTCAAAGCCATCAAGCACTGGGCTAAAGACGAACTGCGCAGTGTCAACGGACAAATTGAATTTATACTTCGCCGAGCATTAACAGACGCCGGTCGCATGAAAACCGACACGAAGGATTCCAAAGAGTAGGGGACCGCCTCGGCGGGAAACTTCCCGTCGGCGTAATGATGACAAAATCGAAATCCACTACAACCGCGACCCGTCACCTTCAAACGAATACCCAAATTGCTCGATATCCTGCCGCCAATGTTCCGCCACCATCTGCCTAGTCGTCGCATCATAGTAACTTTGGTAATCACAATGACTTGAGCTATTTCTATGTTCCAATTCCACATCAATGTTTAGCTCACTACATATCACATTAAAATGTTCCCCTAAACTCTCAAAGCAGCCAACATAATCGACTAGCAATTCACCGTTCGCGTCCATCAGAAATCGAGTCTGGCTGATTTTATCTCGCTTAATTTCATAGGCTAGATACTCTTCAAAACTATTCAACGATTGCACCTTGGTGCTACGATGATGCTCGCTACGTGATTGAATATAGTGATAATAGGAGACCATCAGATCCCAGGGATTGCGCACGAATGCGAATTTGTAGTATGTTTGGAACAATTCTGTCGGATACATCCGCTGCATTTGCCCAGCGGTCGTGTGCTTACGACCTCGCCGCCAAGCAACGGGTCCAAACCAATTCACGTTTAAACCCACTGCTGACAACATCCGATTGAACCACACCTTTTCTGGCTGGTCGCAAAAAGGCTGTAGCGCCGCAGTAACACTGGACCCAGCCGTCTTGGGAACGTGTACAAATAAAAATCGATGTGTCTGTGAAATTAACATGTTTTTGCGCGTCTGCTTTCCCCAGCAACGAACCACCACTCGTTACCAGCAGTTTTCAATTCGTGGTGTTCTCATTCGTGGCCCCAAATAATCTCATATACTTCATTGATCCCTGCTGCTTCTTTTTCAATTGAAAACTCTTGCTGCACTTTCGCCTGGCAGATCGTTTCCATCTCCGACAGTCGATCTGCATCCCCCATGAGTTCACTTAAATGTTCTTTAAACAGTTTGTCATTCCCAACGGGGAAAATCGCGCCCGTCACACCCTGATCGATCATCTGCCGATAGGCTCCTGTATCGGAGGCAATAACTGCTGCACCGCTAGCCATTGCTTCAATAGGAGTTAATCCGAACCCTTCATACCGCGAGGGGGCCACCACAATACTCATCGCATTGTACACCGCCGGCACTTCACTAAAGGGAACTTCGCCAAACCACACAATCCTGTCTTGTAATCCCGCAGCTCGCACTTTTTTCTGAAGCAGCTCACTAAATTTTTTGAACTGCGACGTCACTTTTCCAACTAGCACCGCACCAAACTCCGGATGAGCGGGCAACAACTCGATCATTGCTTCCACAAAAATATCGCTGCCTTTTTCCGGTCGTACTCGACCAAACTGACCGATCGCCTTTTCAAATATAACGTCCAGTTTTGCCAATGCTGCTGTCCGTGAACCTGCCGGAGCAAAGCGCTGCACATCCACTCCGTGCCCCACAACCGCGACGACTGGTTCAACTAATTCGGCAGCGGCGGGACTTGTGGCAATCACAGCATCCATCTTTGAGATCAACCAACGAGGCCACATCGAATGTCGCCGAATGGCAGCACTCGTAAAGACAATTCTCAAGGGACATCTCAATATCAGTTTAAAAAACAGCGCCCACAACATTTCATTATTTCGCCGAGCATGCCAGATATGGAACTTACGATCGGTTGGCTGACGTCTCAGCAACTTAAAGACTTGCCAACCATTCAACCGGGGGCTTGCAGCAAACGGTAATCGTGACCACAACTTCACATTCTGCTGCTCGCTCTGCAGCGGAACCAAATTTCGAATGGTTGCGCTCACGCCGGTAATCCGACGATGCAGATCGGTAATGAGCACAACAGCTCGATTAGTAGATTGTTCACTCACCACAAAGAACGCCTTCCTTGAAATTGAGCGCTACCGTCATCCACATTTCCCAGACCTCAACTAGTACAATCAATCAGCGACGATCCCGCCTGCGACGGACACGACCCAAATTCTAGCGACCCTTGGCAAACACCTCAACGGCGAATCCCCAGCGCCACAACCGCACTCGCCAGGCAGCTAATTGCCACCACCACGAAAACCAACGACGTATCATTTTGGGCATCAATAATCCCGCCGATTAACGGTTCGCCGAGTCCCGCAAAAATATAGGCAAAACAATTCATCACACCGGTGCCCGTACCTACCTTTTCAGCCCCTAACATATCTGGACACAACGCCCAAAACGCAGCTTGTGGGCCATATGCAAAGAATCCCGTGAAAAACAAGGCGACAATTCCCAACCAGCTTCCCCGCGGCAAAAAATACATCACCACAGAACAACCCGCAGCCAATACCATAAACAGGATAATGACGCTTGAGCGATTCGAGCGAAACACATTGTCCGAAATCCAACCACTGGCAATCGCACCTAAAGCCATTCCGACGGGCAGGGCCACGCTGATCCATTTGTCCCCTGAATCTTTCCAGTCAGTGCCCAAAAAATGGACGGGTACCCAAATTAGCAATCCATATCGAGCTGCATTTTGAAATCCAATGGCAATCGCTGCTAACAAAAAACGCCGATTGCTCAAAACATCTCGATAACGCTGCCACGAAGAGAGACCTGTTTGTTCGGAAATCTCCAACGATATCGCCTGGGTGGGCGTTGGCTTTTCTTTTTCGTGCGGTAGTAATCCGATATCTTGAGGGCGATCTCTTGCCAGCAGATAATACAAAACTCCCGCCAGCAGCAACGCAATCACCGGCAGTCGGAAAATCCACCGCCAATCAAATCCCAACTCCAAGATCACCATCGAGCAAACAAACGCCAAGACAGAAGACAATCCAGCAGCAAACACATAAAACCCATATGCCCGTCCGCGAGTTTCCGAGGGCCACCAATTCGAAATGACTCGACTCCCAGGCGCCCAACCCATCGACTGGACATATCCATTAAGCCCCCAGGGAATAATCAGGCTAACAAAACTAGTGCCAAAGCTTGTCACCCAGTTCAACATGGTCGACAGTATCGCGCCAACACTCATCATCCGGCGACCGCCATACTTATCTGCCAAATTGCCATTGATCGCTTGGCCGATCGCATACGACCACAACAGTGCCGCACTGATCCACCCCAGCATCTCTTTATCAATTCCTAACTCCGCTTCAATTCCCGGCATGGCAAAGCCAAACGTCTGCCGGCCTGTGTAGTAGAACAAATAACACATCATCGTTAATAGCAACATACATCGTTGCCAAAATCGCATCCGCTCGTTATCCGCTACTAATTCTTGTTTCATCGATTCTGATACCATAGAAGAACTTGTCGTTCACACTCGAACTATTGTAGTCCATTATTCCGCCCAACAAGTTTCTCATCATGCCACAAGTCATCCACCGCCAAATCAGCGACCTGCGAGAAATGCTTTCAGCACCTACGGTAAACGTTATTCTGCTGGTGGTTGATGAAGCCGCCTATCAACATTCTGGTGCCCAGGAAGCATTGGAACCCCTACTAGCAACTGTCACCGTCCATCGCTGGAGCCAATTTACTCCAAATCCGACTCTTGCTGAACTAGAAAACGGAGTCACGAAATACCAGGCATGCCTGCCCGACGTCGTGATTGCCATCGGCGGCGGGACAGCTTTAGACCTCGGAAAACTCATCAGTTTCTATGGCAAACAAACCATCCCCTGCCGCGAGTTGATCCTCTCACCTGCAACCGGCACTTTGGACCCCACCCCGCTCGTTGCCATTGCAACGACCTCCGGGACCGGCAGCGAAACCACTCAATTCGCCGTTATCTATGTTGATGGTGAAAAACACTCTGTTGCCGACCCACGAATCCGTCCGCCTCATATCGTCCTCGACTCGACACTCACAGCGACCATGCCTGCGGCCTTAACAGCCAGCACAGGATTAGATGCTTTTTGTCAAGGAATCGAGTCGATGTGGAGCGTACAATCCACCGTTGAATCGAGGGAATATGCGCAACAAGCAATCTCCCTCGCATGGAATCATCTGTCTGATGCGGTACATCAGCCAACGCCACAATCTCGCCAAGGAATGTCACAAGCGGCCTTCCATTCTGGCCAAGCCATCAACATCTCCAAGACAACAGCGCCGCATGCTATTTCTTACGGCATAACCTCCAACTATGCGGTGCCACACGGCCGAGCGGTTGCGTTAACGATCGCCACGTTTTTTCAAGCAATCCTCGATCGTCTAACGACGCATTGCATCGACCCCCGCGGCAGCGAACACGTACATAATATGCTCACAAACATTGCAACCCAGGTAGATTGCGAGTCTCCCAACGACGCACCGGCGAAAATCCGACAATTTATTGAAGCATTAGATTGCCCCACGAAGCTATCGCATATAGGAGTAACTGAGTCTCAGCAGTTAGAGGCACTCATCAACAAAATCAATCTCGAGAGACTTGCCAATTTCCCCGTACAGCTCGATTCTGGGACCATCCATAAATATCTCATGCCATAGCATGCTTGGTTGAACCCACTGCACATCGCACATTGGCGGTTTGGGTCATTCGTGCAATTTCTGCCACGTAATCGTCACCATAAATTCGGGATGCGTTAGAACGGTCGTAATCTCATAGGCATCCAAACCAAATTCGAGCTGAAACTCGACTGGCTGCCCAACTGGGTCATCGCCATTAAAGTCATCATCCCAGACTTCGATCGTACCGCTGGCAATACCCGGCAACAGCTTCCTCAAATCTGCGGCAGCCCACGATGCTGTTAACCCATCATCCGCCTCACTCGACTCAAACAACTCTTTACCTTCGATGTCTTTTATTATGAAATACAGATCCGGTTCTTTTTCACCTAAGGCCGGAACATTCTCCTGAGCGACAATCTTGACTTCTTTCATCCGCAACGCCACCCCATATCTTGGCCGGTCAAACCCCTCATAGTTTTTTGCGCGAATACTCGCGATCAAGTCAGAATCCGTTATCGAACCATCATCCGTTTTTTCAAACTGATAAATCGTCGACAAATATTGGGCCACCGGCTTGGACATTCCATGTTGAATGACACTGCCGAGAATGTAACCCATACGCGCAGAGTGCACGACGCGATGCGATTTTTTAATCCCCTCCACGTCACAACGATATTTAAAATTGTATGGTGTAACCGACAAGTGGTCTCGCGATTCTAGGTTTACAACTTCATCGCTAAGTCCAATTCGCTCCGCCAAATCTTGAAAGGGACCACTAACATTCGGTAGGATGAGTTGTTGTGCTTTGCGCCACGGCCTAGTCATCGCCAAACCTTCATCATCATTGATACCGTTGATTTCAGCCCAAAATCCGGGTACGTTATCCGACGAGGGGGACAAAGTAACAATTTGTCTAATTAGTTTTTGATTTGCCGGTGGACAATATACAGGCAATTCCACTTCCTGGTTCTCAGCGTCTTCTAACACCAGGTATAAATGTGGCGTGGAAAGACAAATGACTGTATCAATCGGGTCTTTTAACTGGGCCGCCGCCAGCAATGCTACATTGCCACCATGACTGTGACCGATGATCGCTATCTTCTCGCCCTGGGTCGAATACTCAGCAATTTCATCCGCTAAAAACTTCGCGGCCGTTTTTCGCGTTTCGTGATTGTTCTTACCGCTCCATAAGAATTGGTGAACTGTCGAACCCGCAGCTAAGGCTCGTTTCACTTCGGAGGCAAAACTCGTTTTTCCGGCTACGATCAACGGCCAATTTGAATTGCCGTCAAACGTGCCATGTACGATAAAAACTCGAGCGGGCTTCTCATTTGTTTTCACCGGTTCCAGCGGAAATTCATGGTCGATCAGTGAAGGCTGAGCTGCAATAGGCAGCGTCCACTGCCATGAGATTAACAATAGCACAGCAAAACACGCGAACTTGTACGGTAGGATCTTCATATCAATATTCTAACGTTTCCTAACCATCGAGTGACACCCGAAAAAATATGGCCGGTAAATCAATAACATATCTATCGCCTGGTTTTCCAGTGTTTGTTACAATTTGCGACCGCTCTTTTCGAGATTTAAATCCTATGGCAAGCAATCAGCGACAGCACAAACAACGACGACTTCAAGTTGGCGAAAAACTTGAAGATCGACGACTGCTGGCCTATGGTATCTGTGGTCGCGACTTTGGCGAGCCAAATATCCCCAGTCAAATTACGGCTTTTAATGACACGGTCCAAGTCGGGGAGGTGCTAGCGGGCACCCGAAAACAAGTACCACGAGTTGGCCTCATCAATACATCCGCGACGTTGCCTTCCCAGTTCAGTCTATCTGCGAATATTCTGACCACCGTTCAAAACACAACGCTGCCTCGTTGCCAATCTCGCACCTTTCCCACCTCAGCAATCCTAACAATAGATTATCTTGATGATCGCAATTTCAAGTTTGCCGGTTTTGATGCGGCCCGCAACCTGTGGTTAATTGGTGAACGCATCAACGGCCGTACCCGTATCCATCAACGGCTAAAAGAAGCCATCAATCGCGATCGCAGCTATCACGTTCAAATCAATATCAATGTTAATCAACTGCAACTTGTCGCCAGCAATGAAATCAAGTTAACACATATTTTCCCCAGCATTGACCGGAACAACCCCGCTGGCCTAGGCTCGTTACGTAAAGCGCCAACTCAATTTCAAAATGTAGCCCTGAAGGATTATTTTCCTGAGATCACGACTCTCGCAG
>DTSG01000481.1 GCA_012965455.1 Planctomycetaceae bacterium
CTGAGTACGTAGGAGTCGATCAGCAAGAATTGTAATCCGAGAACCAACAAGATAATGCCGGCCATTAAGTATTGAGGGGGTTGGATTTTCATGTTCGTGCTATTCTGCTATTCTTGATAGCGTCATCCGATGGCATGGCCAAAATCGAGGTAATGAGATTTAGATGAACACCTATAAGTAGGTGTCGATTTAATTTTGTTGGTTCTCCAGAAACGGTCGGATTAAAACGGTTGTAGACCCGTTTTTACTAAAAAATCAGTACTTTTTGGTTACGACCGATTTTCAATAAAGCGATTTCGATATGAGCGAGCACAAAACAGAAAGCAATCTAGCCGAGGGAAAGAGTAATCTCTTTTCGCGCAGCTTTATTGCAATCTGTTTGACCCAATTGTTCACGGGCATTAATGACAACACCTTCCGTTGGCTCGTCATTGGAATTGCCAAAGGTTACGTTGATGTTGGTAATCTGTGGGGTTTGAGCCAAAGTGCGGTATTGGGTCTGGGCCTAGCGTGTTTTGTATCTCCTTATATCCTGCTGAGCACCTATGCTGGTTACGTCTCGGACCGTTTTAGCAAACGCTCGGTGATCGTCGGTTGTAAGATCGCTGAAATACTCGTCATGTTCATTGGAACGTTGTCTATTTGGTGTCAATCACCGCTGATGATCTTCGTTTCACTCACTTTAATGGGTGCCCAGAGCGCGATGTTTTTTCCAGCGAAGATGGGAGCTTTGCCGGAAATTGTTAAGCCCAATAAATTATCACCCGCCAACGGTTTCTATAACATGATGACCGTCGTGGGGACGTTATTCGGGATGTTCATGGGAAGTTGGTTGGCGGACATGACTGCACCCCTAGGGTCAGAGCATACTTGGAGCATGATTGGTGCGGTGGTCATTGGCCTAGCAGTTACCGGCACGATTTTTAGTTTGATGATTGAACCGCTGAAGGTTGCCAATCCCGAGCGACCCTTTCCTAAAAACGCACCACGTTCGATGCTGGAAGACATCCGTGTGCTACGGCAACAACCCGCCATGTTTCGCATTGCGCTGGGCATCATGTTCTTTTGGGCTGTGAGCGCCGTGGCTCAGAACAACATCGACCAGTTTGTCGTCGAAGCGGGTGGGGGGCGCGAGATTGATAAAACGCCTTTTTTGGTGGCGGTAGTGGTTGGCGTGTGTATCGGATCGGTGCTCGCTGGTTTGCTTTCAGGTGATCGCGTTCAATTGGGGATTTTGCCGATTGGTGCATTCGGCATCGCGATTAGTTCCATGATGTTGTTTACCATCAACAGCACCATCTTTGATGAAACTCAATTAGGAATCATGGTTAGGGAAATACCATTGATTTCAGTCGATGATGGCAACGAGTTTGAGGCACCACCGCCCGATATTGTCGAGTTAGCGGGAGACCCTGCAAGTCAAGGACCTGAGATAGGGAAAGCGTTTGTCGTCGTACGATTGGTCCCCGGGATGCCAGCGGACCGTTCGGGTATGGCTAAAGATGATCTAGTCGTGTCTGTGAATGGTGATGCGTTAACCAATAAAATAACGTTCGAGGATCATATCGCTTCGTTTCAACGATTAACTAGTCAAGAACCTGGGAAGAAGGTTGCTGTCGTTGTCCAGCGTAGCCAAATCGAGAAGCCGCGTTCCAATGCTGGATTACGACTGGTTAACCCTCAGACGATTACACTTAATTTAAGTGTTGAACCTAGTTCACGGATCAAATGGGAATACTATTTGGCGTGTTTGTTGCTCGGTGGAGTTGGTTTCAGTGCGGGGTTATTCGAAGTACCGCTCACGGCCTATATACAACATCGAAGCCCAAAAAAATCGCTGGGCGCAATTCTGGCGGCAACTAATTCGATGACGTTTGTTGGAATGCTCGTTCTCAACGGCGCATTTATGGGTTTGCGGATGGATATTGGTGGTGAACCGCTGTTGTCGGCACGGGGAGTCTTTTTGATAATTGGCGCGTTGACGATTCCGATTGCGGTCTACATCGTGTGGCTTATTCCTTCAGTGACGATCAAATTTATTGTGCTCACGTTGAGCAAAACACTGTATCGAGTACGGCTTGAGGGCGTTGAGAATATTCCGGAGTCAGGTGGTGCATTATTGGTTCCTAATCATGTAACTTGGATCGATGGGATTT
>DTSG01000482.1 GCA_012965455.1 Planctomycetaceae bacterium
TTTTCGAGTTGTTTTTCGTGTTGAGTTTGCGTGTTAGATCGTGCGTATCCATGGAGTGTGTAGCTTTATTCGAAAAAAATGGTCTTAATAATGGAAAACGAGGCCATCGGCAAGCGTTGGTATAAACTGATTCTACAAGACGACCGTATTGGAGTAAGCACCAAAACCGTCACGTATAGAGAATAAGACGTGTGCTTTTTTACCTTTTATGGAATCTTGCCTTGCTTGGTATTAAATGTGTGTAAATGCTTTAGTTAACAAACGTCTCTTCTATAATTTCCCTTTTTCTAACTTACCTCAAAAGTATCGATGTTCCATTCAATTCAGGTCGATTTATCGCGCAGTGGATGTCCAGAGAATAGTCTCTCTAAAAAGGACTGTTCCTTGGTGGACGATTTGCAACAAGCGCATCAACAAGTTTGTTCTTTAGACCTAGAACTGATGGCGAGCGGTGAAATTCCGGACGACCGAAAACCGCTCGATGGAAATTTCTATCCATTGCCCGATAAGATTCTTAGTGAATATCGAACAGATCGCACTGAAAGCGAATTGGGTCAAATCCTAAAAACGGCTAATCGATTACAATCGTCGGTCGAGGCAATCGTCGTGTTAGGCATTGGTGGTTCGTACATGGGGACCCGCGCCTTGATGGATGCCTGTTGTGAACCTTATTACAACGAGTTGTCCAAAACAGAACGCGGCGGTCGACCGCAATTATATTTTGCAGGTAATCATCTAGACAACGATGCGCTGCAGGGCGTGTTAGGGAGATTACGAGCAGTAACGCCAGAGGGCAATTGGGGAATTATTGTTATTAGTAAAAGTGGTGAGACGCTGGAAACGGCAGTTGCCTTTCGCACGTTGTTAGACCTTCTTAAACAACAATGCCCCCACGACTTCCCAAATTTTGTTATCCCGATCACCGGTGAAACAGGATCCTTGAATCAGATGGCTGCTGAACTGGGATGTGCCAATGTTTTCCGTGTGCCCGAGGGAGTCGGCGGGCGATTCAGTCTGTTTTCTGCGGTTGGTTTGCTGCCAGCCGCTACGATTGGCTTGGACGTTGTTCAATTGTTACAAGGCGCCGCTGATATGAATGAAACATTTCGTACGGCGGAGTTGTCAAGTAACCCGCCATTGGATTTTGCGTTAGCAGCCTATCAATTGCAGTTGCAGGGTGATGTTTCGATTCGAGTGTTGAGTGTTTGGGAACAAGCATTTGCTTCGCTCGGTATGTGGTATGACCAGTTGCTATCGGAGAGTTTGGGTAAAGATGGCCAAGGTATGACTCCGATTACGATGGTCAATACGCGGGATTTGCATTCGCGAGCGCAACAACATCAGGCAGGGCGTAACGATAAGTGGATTGTCAATTTATCGACGCGGCAGAGTCACACCGACCAATTGCAGATTAGGGAAACTACGTCAGACGTAGCGGGATTGAACGACTTAGCCGGTGTGACGCTAGCAGAGTTATCCGCAGCGGCGCGACAGGGTACCAATCGTGCGTTGTGCGATGTGCAGCGGCCAACCGCGGACATTGTGCTCGAGCGGGGCGATGAATATGGATTAGGTCAATTCTTTCAGATGATGATGTTGGCAACGGTAGTCGAAGGAAAGTTGTTAGGCGTGAATCCCTACGGTCAGCCTGGCGTCGAAGCATATAAAAAGCACATGCGGAATATTCTGTTGTCCGATAGAAGCTGATAGCCAAAATCCATTAAAAACGGTTTGCGTATCAACATCATTTGGCGGGGGGATGTGGTTGGTACACGCACGTTATTCGTTGGGCAGGGAATCACCGACAGCAAATTCATTTACCGTATATAATGTAGCCATTACCAAATTCAACAGGGAATTGAAATTATGACGGCGGTGGTGAAATGGCTGGGGCATGGGGCCTTTGAAATAGAAACGGGTGAGCATACGATTCTGCTCGATCCGTTCTTGACGGATAATCCCCAAGCGACAGTCACGGCCGATTCATTAGACGCAGGTACAATTCTGATTACGCACGGTCATTTTGATCACGTCAGCGATGCGGCTGCGATCGCCCATCGAACGGGCGCTACGATTATCGCCCCCGTGGAGACAGCGTCGTGGTTTGAAACGACTCAGAACGTTAAAAACACGGTCGGCATGAATTTAGGTGGTGGACTTGAAATGCCTTGGGGTCATCTACGCATGACCATTGCCCATCATAGTTCTTCGTTGCCTGATGGAAGTTACGGCGGAAATCCGAGCGGTTATGTTTTGACGTTACCGGCAGGCACTATTTATTTCGCAGGGGATACCGCTTTGTTTATGGATATGCAATTGATTGGGCGGCAAGGAATCGACTTAGCCGTGCTACCCATTGGCGATCACTTTACGATGGGACCAGCGGATGCGCTCGAGGCGGTTAAAATGATTCAGCCACAACGTGTGTTGCCAGCGCACTATGATACCTGGCCGCCAATCACTCAAGACGCTCAAGCCTGGTGCGAGCAGGTTAATTCTGACACCGAGACAACCGCAATCCTGTTGCAGGTTGGGGAAACGATAGACCTATGATGTTCCCGCGATCATTTGCTCCGATGATTATGTTAGCTAGCTGTTGGGCGGTGGGATTTTTTTCGCCGGTAGACAACGTCACAGCCATTGAGACAGATGTATTGTATTGGTCATGGAACAAGGGTGATGTCTATGACGTGCAGATGCAAACGCAGACGAGAATTCATTTAAAGCATGTGCTTAGGGAGTTAAAGTACCATTCGACGACGACGATTGACGGTGTGCTCGTGGTGCAGTCCCTGTCCGCTCAAGGTATTGCTGAAATTCATTGGACGGTTCGCCGGATTCGCTTGGACAATGGCGAAGGCAAAAAAAGGATCTCAATTGATTCCGGCGGCCAACTTGTGGCAGACGAACTGCAACCAGCAGAGAAGAGTCTGTTGGCATCGCTGCGACCATTATTGGCGAAAACGTTTGTGTTGCGAATTGACCGACAGGCAACGCTTTTAGGCGTCCAAGAATTGAAGCGGCAGTCAGCGGTGGCGGCAGATCGGAACAACTCGCAACCTAAGCTGGATGTGGGTGAACCGCTGTTTACCGCTGGCGGTGTTAAAGCTGCATTTCGCCATGTGTTTGTTTCTTTTCCCAAAGGTGAGCTTGAGTTTCAGACAATCTGGCAAGAGTCTAAGAATCCATTGTCGTCACCGATGAACAATCCCGTCCGCTTTCAGTACCAGTATCGAGGGTTAAATGCAGAACGCGACCATGTGGTTGGGATAACCGGAAAATACACGTTTGCAGATTCTGGCGAGCAGAGTAAAGTATTGAAAATTGACCAGGAACAGATATCGGGTAAATTGGTAATTGACGCGAGGCAGAATTACGTCAAACGTGTTGACCTTGAATTGTTATTGAAGACGACTGCCGGACAAGGCACGGATGCGATTACAACGGAGCAGTCGGACACACAATCAATTGCGATAGAAAAAAAATGAAGTTCAGGGTGACCAATTGGCGCTGAGATCACGTAGAAGACATTTGAAATACAATCCCAGAGTAAAGAGCTAAACATGAAATTATCTCCGAGGTTTATCGCGCATTTGACCGAAATGAAATTTCGTTCTTTGTTTAGTTTGGTGGTGTTCGCTAGCTGCCTCTGTTTCGTGTCGAGCTTGCAGGCTCAACGTACATTGGCTTTTAAGTTCACGGCTGGCAACGAATACAAATTGTCAGTCAGCACAACGACCAAAATTGCGATGAAGTACATGGGGCAAGATGTTGAAACGACGATGCAAATGGAGTCGGGAATATCACAATACATCGACTCGGTGAACACTGAGGGTACGGCCGCGATCACTCAAAAAATAACGCGTTTGAAACTATCGGTCGCTGGTGGACCACTGGGGATCAAATTGGAATATGACAGCACGGCTGCTGATTCGCAGGACAATCCACTTTCAGATGTGTTGCGCCCAATTGTGGGTGCCGAGTTCGGCTTGTCGTTGAGTCAACAGGGGAAAATAAGCAACTTTAAAGCACCGGCTGACTTGTTGGCGACGTTGGCCAAACAGCCGGGGAGCCGCGCCTTTGGTCAAATGTTCTCCGAGGCTGGATTTCGTAATATGGTTTCGCAAGGGTCGTTGAAATTCCCTGAGAAGGCGTTAAATGTAGGTGATCAGTGGAAGGATCACGTGGTGCTGCCGGCAGGTGAGTTCGGCGAAACTACGGTGACCATTGAATATACCTATCAGGGCATTGTCGAACTTGACGGCAAGATGCTTGACAAGATTGGCATGAAGATGACGACCAGTATTAAGCCTGCTAAAGATGCCACTGGCTCGCAGTTGAAAATCACCGAGCAATCCAGCGAGGGCCTTGTTTATTTTGATAATACGGTGGGTAGATTGGATCATTCCACACTTAAACAGACAATGACGACCGAAGTCATTATTGGGCAAAACTCGATTGTTCAAACCGTTACGACCAATGTAACGACATCCATGAAATAGATTTGACAACAACGAGTTAGATATGACATCTTTTACTACTGTGGCCAAAGTCGGCGATATTGCTGAAGGCGAAGGTCAGGGCTATACCGTCGCTGGTCGATTGATTGCAGTTTTTAACGATCGTGGCGAGTATCACGCTATCGACGATCTTTGCCCGCATATGGGCGCAGCTTTGTCCCCAGGATATATATTGGACGGTGAAGTTGTTTGTCCCTGGCATGCTTGGAGGTTCTGTATTCGCAAAGGGACTTGGAGTGATAACGATGCGCTGAGTGTCAATGTGTTTGCTGTCCGAGTGGAGGGTGACGAGATACAGGTACAAGTGCCGGAGCGAGAGGAATGAGCGAAATGAACGCAGAGAATGATACGAATGATGTGGCTGATCTAGCGGATATTAGCATGGCGGATTTTCAAGCTTTGATACGTAAAATGTATTACACCAAAGATGCGGAGCGGGGTATCGATGGGACGTTTATGTGGTTGCTCGAAGAAATTGGTGAATTGGCTGCCGCTCTGCGCAGTGGCACAGCGGCTGATCGTGCCGAAGAATTCGCCGACGTGCTGGCCTGGCTTGTGACGATTGCTAATGTTGCTGAGGTCGATTTATCTAGCGCAATTCGGAATAAATATGGTTCAGGTTGCCCTGGGTGCGGACAATATGCTTGCCAATGTGCTGACTCGGAAAAACCGTAGGATCGGGGTATCAGAGTGGCCGCGGCCTACGGACTACGTTGCGCTTTGCGCCACAGGCGGATTAAACTCAGATGCTTGCAAATGGATGCACTTTTTTCCATCTAAATCGCAGTAATGTACCGCTTTGAATGACCGATGACGTGAGTAGGGTGCGTACTGTATTTGATGAGGATATGAATTTTTGGATAAGTGGTGAGGGGCAATTTTGTTTCTAGGACGCAGAGTAAAATCAGATTGGCGAATTGCGTCGCCCCTGGCAGTTCTAGTAATTGCACTGTTGTGTGTTTTCGCAAATTCCGCAGATACTTTTGCAGGCGGCGAGGACGCTAATCTACAGGTGGAAGTCACTCTTGGCTTCAACGGCCGTTTTAAGCAAGGGACTTGGATACCAGTTCATTTTGAAATTACCAACGATAGTGCCGTGGACTTTCAGGGGCAATTGGTTTTAGAGTCCCCTGACGGAGAAGGGATCGTAGTACGGTTTGTGGACCGACAACTACAGATTACCGTGCCCCCAGCAACAACGGTCACCCGCACCGCCTACATCAAGATTGGTCGCTTGCCGTGGAGTGTTGAAGTGTCAGTCGTTGATGACACTAGGCAACAAGCCGTCTTTAAAGAAACATTTGGTCGTCTGGATGATGGTCAATTGAGCACCACTGATTTTCTGATTCTGCAAATTGGTAATCGCTTGCCTTTAAGTGCCTCACGTTTGCAAGCAGAGCTCACTGGTCGTCCGGACTTAGTCGAAGTTGTGATTCAATCGCAGACAAGTGATTATCACAAGTTACCCGATCGCTGGTATGGGTACGCCGCTGTTGATCTTTTGATTATTACGACATCAGCCGAGGATCTATTGGAGCAGTTGTCAGCACAACAACAACAGGCGATTCGACAATGGATTTATCAAGGTGGTCGGATGCTATTGTTCGCGGGGCAACGTGGTCCGGAATTGTCGCAAGACAATGAAGCTTTGGGCAGTTTGATTCCGGGCAAGATTGACCGCATCATTACCAACTGGAATACATCAGGTATAGAAAAATTTGGAAACGCAGACGAGCGATTAATACTTAGTCGCCAACCGGGAAGCTCCTTGTCGTTGATCACTCCTGCTGATGGAGTGGTTGTATTGCGTGACACTCAGAATGCACAAGCGGAGCATGCGTTGATTGTGCATAGTGCGCGAGGCTTAGGGTCCGTGACGTTCGTCGCATTTGACCCGGACCAAGAACCATTTGCGTCGTGGGGTGCCACGCCTGCTATTTTAAATAGGTTAGTCATCAATAGTCATTTTGCAGAACGAGGAAACGAGCAGGTTGGTAAGGGGTCTAAGTCATCCAATGCGGGTTTTGATGACATATCTGGTCAGTTAAGATCGAGCCTCGACCGATTTGACGGAGTGACTCCCACTCGGTTCATGTGGGTTGCCGGATTACTGGGCATGTTTATCTTGGTCATTGGTCCTTTGGACTACTACATCTTACGCAGGTTTAAGCGATTGCATTGGACGTGGGTTACGTTTCCAGTAGCGATATTGATTTTTAGTTTGATAGCCGTGTCGATGGTGTCTGCCTTGCGAACATCTCCAGCAGCGATGAATCAAATCGAGATTATCGACATCGACTCGCTGACGCAAACGGTTCGAGGGTCCAATTACGCGACTGTCTATAGCCCGACGACAGCGGCTTATTCCTTTGAGATGTCTGAACTTAGTAATTCGTTTCACAGCGAAAATCATCACGTGCTTGCATGTTGGCAGGGATTTCCGGGTGCGGGATTGGGTGGTTTAGGGCGTACTAGTTTCCAAGTGTTAATTGACCATCAGTATGAAGTTGATTTGACAGATGGCCAGATTCGTTCTATTCCCGTGCAACATAGTGGGACGCGAAGTTTAGCGGCTCGTTGGTCTGCTGATTCGTCGCTGGTCGTGAACAGTGCATTAGTGACGGAACCTGCCAGCGGAGCGCTGCGTGGGACGTTACAGAATCCCTTTGATTTCGATTTACATGAAGCGCTAATTTTGTTTGATGGTCGAGTGTATCCGCTGGGACAAGTATTCACTTCAAAAAGCGAGGTGAATGTTTACGATCTTAGCGCTGATTCGCAGGGCATTGATAATTACTTTACGCGATATCAATCTGGCAGCCGTAGACAAAGTTATCGAGTTTGGCGAGCGACGGATGAATCGCGGGATCGAGTCGTCAAGCAGATGATGTTCAATCAAGAGATTGGTGGCGTACGTTATACGGGTTTGTTGCACCGCTACCAAAGTCACCTGGATTTAAGCCATATGTTGCGTTTGCGCCGTGCGGTATTAGTGGGCAAGGCAGGCCAGCGTCACGGTATGACGGAGTTTGTCAGTGGCTCACAACAAGATGGTGGCGGACCGATCGCGTCTCAGGTAGATCGGTATTACCGCGTGGTGTTGCCTGTGAACATGGAAGCAAGTACGAACACATTGTTGAATTGATTTATCAACACTATAGATTGGGGCATTAGCCGTGATAAAAACAAGTGGATTAACAAAAAAATACGGAGACATGCATGCGATCCGGAACATCGATCTGGATTTAGATGCAGGTGATCTTTTTGGGTTCATCGGTCCCAACGGAGCGGGTAAGACGACGACGATGCGAATTATTGCAACGTTGTTGAATCCCACATCTGGCGAAGCGTATGTTTGTGGCAATTCTATTTATACAAATCCCAAGGAGATCCGTCGGCTCGTGGGTTACATGCCAGACTTTTTCGGTGTGTATGATGACATGAAGATCATTGAATACTTAAAAACAAAT
>DTSG01000483.1 GCA_012965455.1 Planctomycetaceae bacterium
GATTTGAATCAGTGAGTCAGTCGTACTGCAGCTGATATAATGTTGTAAAAATACAGGAATGAATTTTGATCCTGTGTCACGAATGCAGCGTTATTTCCTTCTGGAATTGGAATGAGATCGAAAGTGGTCAGTGCGAGGATTGCTACTAGTCCGATACAAGTACCCAGTAATCCCAGCCCGCCAAAAATGACGTTGAGTACTCCAAACACCTTGATCGCTTTGGGTTTCACCAATGCTTCGGCCTGCGGCGCTGTCGCATAGGGTGTTTGACTTTCGAATTGGTAGGGATTGGACGGAGGTTGACTGGCCATAGATTGTCCTGAGGGGAAATTAAATTGTTCGGTGAATTATGGATTTAATATAATGCATTGTATAATCAAGCCATAGAACAATTTGAAACGGAATATGGAATTCAATAGGTCCACAATGATATGAGAAGATCCCGCTCGATAAACCATCACCGATGCTTCCAAATCCTGTTTTTCTTTGTCCTTAGTCTATTTGCAGTCGAGGTGGTTTTTGCCGCTAGGCCTAATGTCATTCTGTGCATGGCCGATGATTTGGGATGGGGGGATACAGGCTATAACGGCCACGAGGTACTAAAAACGCCAAATATCGATGCGATGGCGCGCGCTGGATTACAGTTCAATCGCTTTTACGCCGGTGCGGCCGTTTGTTCACCAACACGGGGAACATGTTTGACCGGTCGACACGCATCACGCTTTGGAATCATGACGGCGAATCAAGGGCATTTGCGACGGGGCGAACTCAGTCTTGCTGAGATGCTGGGCGACAATGGGTACCGTAGTGGACATTTTGGAAAATGGCATTTGGGAACGTTGGCCAGCGATTACTCGGGTAAGAAAGGGCGAAACCCAAAGGCGGATTACCTTACACCCGGAATGGTTGGATTCGACACATGGTTTAGCACTGAGTTTGCGGTTGCAACATGGGATCCCTATGACCCAGCGAATGCGCATGCGTCATCCTATGACGCGCGTCTCCTTTATTGGGAGAACGGCGTGAATGTCGCAGACGGCCTAGCAACTGGTTTAACGGGTTGTGATAGCAGAATTATTATGGACAAGGCTTTGCCATTTATCGAATCAGCAGTTGCCGATGAAGTCCCCTTCTTTACGGTAATTTGGTTTCATGCGCCTCACGAACCGATCATCGGTGGGCCGCAGTACTTAGCGATGTATCCACAGGAGACAACTAATCGTCAACATTACTTCGCAGTCGTAACTGCGTTAGATGAACAAATTGGCCGACTGCGCGCTAAGTTGCGTGAACTTAACGTGGCAGAGAATACGATGCTGTGGTTCTGTTCGGACAATGGGCCTGAAGGAAATCCAGGTGCGATGAATCGGCGACAAGGATCGGCCGGTGAGTTTAGAGGTCGCAAACGGTCCTTGTACGAAGGAGGAATTCGCGTACCTGGGATTTTGGAATGGCCCGCACAAGTCGAAGCTGGTCGCCAGACAGATTATCCGGCGGTGACGAGTGATTATTTTCCAACCGTGATGGATGTGGTTGGGTACGACTTACCGCGAGATAAGAGGCGCCCGTATGACGGCTTGTCGTTAATGACTTTGATTGAAAAAGGTGGTACACAGCGTCCGCGGGCCATCGCATTTGCCGGCCACGGAATGGAAGCGTTGAGTGGCAATCAGTATAAGTTGGTACACAATTTGTCAGAAAAACGTCAACGCAGTGATAACGGTAAAGGCGAACGTACCGAATGGGAATTGTATGACTTAATCGATGATCCGCGGGAAACGACGAATCTGATCGCAAAATATCCTGACATTGCGGATGAAATGAAACAAGAATTGCAGAGATGGCTTAAAAGTTGCCAGGCTAGCAAACAAGGAGCGGATTATCGGTGATTGCCCTCTCCGCGTGTGCTTCAATGCGATTTCTGTGTTCTAGAGCATTTCACGAGGGACTTCGCCACCGGGAACGATATGCGTCGGACGACCTTGCAGATCGTTGATTGTGTCGGTGGGCTTGAGACCTAAGCAATGGTAGATGATAGCATTAAAATCAGCTGGCTTTACAGGCCGTGACTTGGGATGCTCGGCCTTGGAGTTCGTGCTGCCGATTACTTGGCCGTGTCGGTAGCCCCCGCCGGCAAACAAAATACTTTGCGCACCGGGCCAGTGGTCTCGACCATTGTTCGCATTGATTTTTGGCGTTCGTCCGAACTCGCCCGCAGTGACCACCAGCGTATCATCGAGCATTCCCCGGTCGGCCAAATCCTGAATTAACACGCCTACCGCGCGGTCGTGGTTGACCATTTTGCTATCGAGCGCACTCTTAATATTACTGTGGTTGTCCCAGTAGCCGGTGTTCAACGTAACGAAACGCACGCCCGCTTCAACAAACCGCCGTGCCAGCAATGCTTGCTCGCCCCACCCTGTACCATAACGTTCAACAAGTGCTGGGTCCTCGTCGGCAAGATCGAAAGCTTTGCGGGCGGTACCTGAGAGCAGGATGTCTTGCGCTTGTACCGCCATCTCATCCATATGGTCAAACGTGCCTTGGTTGTCGACATCGCGGCGTAACTTGTCGAATTTGTGCATCAAGTCTAGCCGATTTGATAGTCGGTCTTTCGTGAGTCCGTCAAACAAAGAGAAACTCTTGTCGCTGCCTGTGGGAAGCCGCCCTGCTTCGTTTCCATAACTAAAATCGCCAATACGAAAAGGGTTGTGTTGTACGCCTAGGTGAGCAGCGCCATGATAGCCAAAACCACCATCATTAATATTAATCCCGCTAGGAACGCCTCCTCGCCGTGGACCAAGCAACAGCGACGAAACGGATTGCATCGACGGCATACGTGCTGGCCGATCAGAGCCAGTGGCGCCGGTGTAAGCTGTTAACATCCAATGGGCGGCGGCCCAATGGTCGCCGTTACCATGAGTGAAACTGCGGATAATGGTGCACTTGTCCATGACTTTGGCTTGCCATGGCAGGAGTTCGCTAATGCGAATCCCGGGGACTGTCGTTTCGATTGATGAATAGGGTCCACGAATTTCGGTCGGTTGGTCTGGCTTCATGTCGAATGTGTCGAGCTGCGAAGGACCGCCGTGTTGCCAGATCAGGATGACACTGCGTTTGGATTTCTTTGTGTAGTCAGCATTAGCTTCTTGCCGTAATAACTGGGGTAAGGTTAGTCCGGCGAATCCCAGAGAACCAATTTGAATCGCATCGCGCCGTGTGGGCCCGGAACACAGTCGAGGTTTCATATTGCCAAGTATATTTAGCATGTGCAAGGCAGCGAGAGGGGTGAGATTGGTTGAGGTGGGAGCTTTAACTACTATAGAATGTAAGAGATGTAATTTCAAGAACAGTTTGAGAATACGAGCGTACCATGGCTAAAGACAAGCGGACCGATTTGGATCGCCGCAGTGTGATTAAGAAGACTGCCGCCGCGTCACTATCGGTGGCGGCAGCCGTAACGGGGTCTGCGCAGGGATCAGTCGACAACAAGCCAGTCGGTAGAAGATCGTTGATCCAACGAGAAAACGAGCGCGGAGGTACGCGTGATTGGCAATTGACGAGAGTGTGGCCAAATCGAGATAATTTTCGTACCTCGCTGATCGAAGGCTATTGCTCACATCAATCAATTGCAGCAGGAGAATCGCTGGATATTTTTGTTAGTTGTGACCCGCAAACCGCATATACAATCGATATTTACCGCATGGGCTACTACGGCGGCACGGGTGCTTGCCTTAAGAAGACGATCGGACCACTCACTGGGAAGACACAGGCAGTTCCTGAGATGACAGCCGCTCCTGAGAGGTTAAGAGAGTGCCAGTGGGATGTTAGTGTGTCGTTGAAAATTCCCGAGAATTGGGTGAGCGGTGTCTATTTAGGCAAACTGACCACCCTATCAAAATCAAGTTCCGATCCGTATTGGCAGAGCTACGTTGTTTTTATAGTGACGGACGACCGTCCAGCAGATGTATTATTTCAGTGCAGCGACAATACATGGCAAGCCTACAATCGTTGGCCGCAGAACGAGTCGCTGTACACCCATCCAGCGGGTGCACATGCTCCGGGAGTGGCCGTTAGTTTCAATCGACCCTATGGGATGTACACTCAGATATTTAAGCCGGCGTTGTCCATCGGTTCGGGAGAATTTTTACTATGGGAATATCCGTTGTGCTATTGGCTCGAGCAACAAGGATATGATGTTACCTATGGTTCCAATGCAGATGGCATCGATGTTGATTTTATTACGCGCTGTAAGACATTTTTGAGTGTGGGGCACGATGAGTATTGGGACATTCGACAGTACCAAGCTGCAGAGACGGCAATTCAACGCGGTGTGAATTATCTTTGGCTCAGTGGCAACTCGGTTTTTATTGTCTCTCCGTTTTCTGACAGTGCGACCGGAACACCCAAACGGACAATCACTCGTGAAGGATGTTATGGGGTGCTACGCAACGATGAGATCGAATCGTATGAAGCGCTGTTTGCCGGCCTCCGCGATACAGGACTGGATGAGCGTCGCATCATCGGGGCGCGTAGCGTTGTTCCATTCAACGGGGGTGGCGACTGGACGTGTACTAATCCCCAGCACTGGCTATTTCAAGGGACAGGCATGAAACGCGGTGAAAGCGTCGCGGGACTCGTGGGATGGGAACATCACGGTGAGCCGGATTTAGACAGACACGGTTTGCAAGTTCTCGCTGAGGGTTCCGTGTGGGCGGGAGGCACGCGTGAAGGTAAATACGCAGCCACGATTTTTCCGGGAGGTAACGGAAACTTTGTCTTTAACGCAGCTACAATCTTTTGGTCGCAAGGACTGTCCACGCCCCCGGGGCATATCTTGCCGTGGTCCCATTGGAGTCGACCACATGGGCCTGACGCGCGAGTGCAACAGATGACGGCAAATCTGTTGGATCAGGCAATTGAAAATAGCTGACGCCGATTGGTCGTCAAAGCGGACGATTTAGTTATGAACCGACCCAGAATGTAAGCCCAGCCCAGAAGCTTTCCCAGTCAGCATTGACATCTTTTTGCTCGCAACGTCGTAAATAGACCAGTCGCACCAGCCATTCGCCCGTGTGAGGAAGTTTGAGACTAGCGACGCCGTTTTTACCGGTCGTGGAATGAATGTCGGTGACTTTGTCAGCCTGGCGTCCCAAGGCGGCTAGCTGAACGTTTGCTAAAGTGTTGTTGTCTAGCAAGACACGGAACTGCAAGGTGTCATTTTGTTTGGCAACGGTGGGGTCTGAAAGCGGAATAATTTCTAGTTTGTGGCCTAGTGGTTTGTTCCACGTCGACGTTCGTTTGCCACCGACGACGAGCAATGATTTGAGATACCGTCTGTAGCGTTCGGTCGCCGACTTGTCCGCCTCTCCTGCTTTCTTGCGTTGGGCAATGATGTGATGTAAACCTTCATGCTCAAGATACTGATGAAACTTGTCGCCAGTCATTTCAATTTGCGCCCAGTTGCGTTGCATCGAAATGACATGAGTGCCCGGTTTGTTGATAACGAATTGAGCGACAGGTTTTTTTGTGAATTGTTCCGCAACGATTAGATTCCTCGGCGCTGTTGCGTCGCTGTGCAATAAAAAATCAACCGTCATCTTCTGCTGTAACGGACGTTCGGTTTCCTCGTTGAAATGATCTCCGACGAATAGCTTCACTACTACGGATTGGCCGACCTGAGGTTGATAGTTTTGTGGAGCGATCCAATAGTCATGTGCGTTTACAGAAAAAGATGTTCCGAAAACGAGAAATAAGGCAAAGAGTAGAGTAGGAGTTTTCATGGCAAACATTGTACCATCGGTGGCCGATTACCGTATCGGAAAACAAGTGCGTACCGGAACACAACGTGTCCTGCGGTTAACGGTTCCGAGCAAATACGACCACAAATTTACAACAATTAGTCACCAGCAAACAACTACTGTTGTTTGGATCTGCGACGATTTTTACCGTTTGACTCCGATTTGCCAGAGTTGTTTTTGGCGTGCCAGCGGCGGCGACCGGGATGGCTGCCCCGTCGTTTGCGGCGAGGCGTTGGTGCTTCTTCTTCAGGCAATTCCTTCACGACACCAACCAACGCTTCAGAGATCATCGAAATCGGCTTGACGGGTACGCTCTCACGCATCAATCGTTCGATCAGTCGTAGTTGCTTACGTTCATCTCCGGCACAAAAACTAATGGCTATGCCAGCACGCCCCGCTCGAGCTGTTCGCCCGATCCGGTGTACGTAGACTTCCGGTGTCTGCGGCAGTTCGTAGTTGATGACGTGGGAAATGTCCGAGAAGTCTAGGCCACGAGAGGCAAGGTCGGTTGCAATAAGGACGGGCGGTCGCTTGGACTTGAATCGTTCCATCGCTGCTCGACGTTGCGATTGGCTCTTATCACCATGAATTGCCATCGCTTTGATGCCGTCGCGAGAAAGACGTTTGGTGACCTTGTCGGCTCCGCGTTTGGTGCGAGTGAACACAAGTGTCTTCTCGCCTTCAATACCACGCAACAGCTCCGTGAGCACTTGTTGTTTGTCTTGGCGGTCAACAAAAAAGAGAGATTGGTCAACTAAATCAGGAGTGGCTGCGTCAGGGGCAACCTGAATTTCCTCAGGATTGTTCAGCCACTGTTTCGACAGGCGTCGGATCTCAGGGGCCATCGTTGCGGAGAACATCAATGTCTGTCGTATGTCGTTACACTTAGCGACAATCCGCGTTAGGTCCGGGATGAAACCCATGTCGAGCATTTGGTCCGCTTCGTCAAGGATCAATACGTCAATTTTTGTTAGGTCAACGTAGCCTTGTTGGCCTAAGTCAATCAAACGACCAGGCGTTGCGACAAGGATATCGACGCCGCGTTTAAGCGCTTTAACTTGCGAGTATTGCTTGACGCCACCGTAGACGACGGTGTTGCGTAGGGTAGTGAATTCGCTATAGGTGTCGAGGTTGTCACCTATTTGTCCGGCCAGCTCTCGAGTAGGCGAGAGGATCAAGCAGCGAATGACGCGGCGTCCGGAACGCTGTCGGCGTTTTTCGGCACCCGTTGTTGGGTTGCCAATTAAATCTAGGATGCGGTGAATTGTGGGCAATGCGAAAGCGGCGGTTTTGCCCGTACCGGTTTGAGCACAACCGACAACATCTCTGCCGGCTAGGACGAGAGGAATGGTTTGTTCTTGGATGGGTGTAGGTTCTTTGTAACCTTTTTTTGCTAGGCTCTTGAGAATGGACTTGTGTAGTTTTAGTGATTCAAAATTCATAATGGATTCGGATACTCTTTCATGGGGCGGGACGTACTAAACGCTCGCCAAAAAATGGTGTGTCACAAATACAAGTGTCAACGAAGAAATATCGCAGTCTGGAAAAATCTCCAGCGCCATGCAGTTGTGCTGTTTTTAGGTGTTGCACGAGAAGTCAGTCGTGATCAAAAGCCGCTTTGGACCTTGAATTAGAAAGAACACGACGAATAAAGAAGTACACGAATTGTCGTTTGTGCAGTTAGATTCTCGCGTTGCTCTCGCAGCAACATATGTTTTGCTTGCCGTGGATACATGCGGCACGTTGGTGTCCATGGATGGGCAAGTCTTGCTAAGTGGTTACTTTAGCAGTGGGTAACTAGTCGTCAATGGCAAAACGAAGCGAAATTGAAGATTGTTCTATTATTAGGAACAGTCCGCGAACGGATAGATGGATTGCGATGCTTGCGCCAGTTGGGTTTTATAGCGTCACCATACTGTCGAAATATTTTGAAAAAATTATTTCTTTTCCTGCACAAGATTGCGTCTGCAGCATAGACTAATACTTAATTAGAAGGGTGATGTATCCTTCATCACCAACAAGTTATTCAGTTTTTTAGGAAGATATAATGGCCACAGGCACAATTAAACGTCTTACAGACAAAGGTTACGGATTCATTGATATGG
>DTSG01000484.1:0-1066 GCA_012965455.1 Planctomycetaceae bacterium
TTACGAAGAAGCGCAAGACATCGTCCAAGAAGCGTTCATCCAAGCTTATCGAAACTTGGACTCTTTCCGGGGTGACTCGGCGTTCTTCACTTGGATCTATCGAATCGCATTCAACCTCGCCAAAGCCCGCCACCGAAAACAACGACCACTCAGTATCGACACAACTTCCTTGTCACTGCCCGGCGAAGAACCATCTGCGGAGCAAATTTTTGAGAGTTCCGAATTCCGTAGCATCTTGCGAGCAGCCATTGCTGAACTTTCGACCGACCACCAACACGTGATTATTTTGCGAGAACTTGAAGAACTCGATTACGATGAGATCGCTCAGCGACTCGATTTATCCGTTGGTACGGTTCGCAGCCGACTGCATCGCGCCCGCGCGCAACTCAGGGAACTGCTGCAACAATGGTTGTAAAGCCATCCAAATCGATTTGGCAGCTCACCATTCCTTGTTGACTGGTGACATAAACGGTGCCACCGCGACGAGCAACCGCAGCGTCATATATCTGCCGTACTTGGCGCGGCAATTTACTGTGCCCCGTGCTCGCCACCGCCACCTGCGGGTTTG
Source organism: Planctomycetaceae bacterium (assembly GCA_012965455.1). Lineage (GTDB taxonomy): Bacteria > Planctomycetota > Planctomycetia > Pirellulales > Pirellulaceae > UBA721. The sequence goes on from DTSG01000484.1 coordinate 569, forward strand.
ACCAATTTGCCATTTGCAACGGCAAACTATGCTGGCTCCCATGATGCGGTAACATCATAATCTCAAACCCCCCGTGCTCTCTAGCAATTAAACGCTGCACTCCCTGCTCTTCAATATCGCCTGGCAACAACACCCGCTGGTTACCAAACTGAAGCTTCAATACTAAACTCGCTTCATTATCACTTTCGTGGCGTTCGCCCCGCTGTGGTGACAGCACAGAAATATCACCCGCCAAACCAATCGACCATTTATCGCCAACGGTGACCGCCTGTACATCTATCTGGTGCCGATCAAGTTCCGCCCATAATACTCCCACAGCCATCGTGTTAGCTGCTTGCCTGAGTTGCCTGTGCATTCGCGGAGTCGTCCGAAAAATCGAAATGCGAAACCGCTCGGCAAGATATTTTACAGCGTTAAAATGATCCAAATCGGCGTGAGACACATAAATACCGCTGAGCCGGCTATGTCCTCGTTGCCACAACACATCAGCAATCAAGG
>DTSG01000484.1:1079-7900 GCA_012965455.1 Planctomycetaceae bacterium
CTCGTTAAACTTCCAGCGTCGTACAGCCACACTTCTCCATTGGGATATTCAAGCAAAACCGAGGTACCATGCCCCACGGCAATAAAGTGCAATCCCAAGTGTTCTTGTTCAATCCCCTGAGAGGTGAACCCAACTCGTTGTGGGCACCAACCAATGCTCAGCACCACAAATAGTGCGACTAATGCATACCCGATCTTCTGCAACCGAGGTTTCCGCGACCATAACGCTACGCCGCCCAGCATCAAATAAAAACTAACTACCCACCAGCGGGTCGGCCCGGCCGCCCACCAATACCCTATTTCGGCCTGAGCAGTCGAGGTTACGATCCAATCCAATAAACTAATAGACCCTTGGCACAACCATCCCAGTGCTGGTCCAACGAACGGCACTGGGGCTAGCAATGCGAGCAATAATGTCAACACAAACGAAGTGATGATTGGTACAGCTAAAATGACATTGAGAGCAATCCCGACGACACTGATGATATGGAATCCATGCGCAACTAATGTAATGCACACCATCCACATCGCAATCGTATAAGCAAACGATACAGTGACTGCCTCGGCAAACCAAAAAACGCAACGCACCGGCCACGGCTGCAACCGCAATATGAAGCGTAATAGTGAATTATCGTCTGTGGCATGCCGTGTCCTGGTCTGTCGCAGCAGCGAACGACAACCAAACAATGCCGCTGTCGCTAAAAATGACAGTTGAGTGCCAATTTGAAACAACGACGAGGGATTGTGGGCGAGGATGATGATGCCAGCGAGCGCTAAAGTATTCGCGGGAATAACCACACGATACGATAAGCTACAAACGCAAAATGTAGAAACCAAGATCGATGCACGTACCACTGGCGGTCTTGCGCCCGTTAAAACGGCATACACCCAGATGGCCAATACAGTTGTTATCAAAACCGTGCCACGCCACCGCGGAAAAAAACGCAGCGGAAATGTTAGTACCAATGCCAGCATGCCAACATGCAACCCTGAAATGGCAAATAAATGAATCGTGCCCGTACACATAAACATCTGCATTCGCTGAGCGCTTATTTGATGTCGCTCACCCATTAATATTGCACCGGCGACTGCACAACTATCTGCGTCCAAACGGCGTTCTAGGTTGCCTAACATCCATTGCCGAGTTGAGTCGAACACACTCAGAATTGAAAATGTTGTATTCGCATGTTGTAGTTCAATCGCGCTGGGGGCGTCGCAATGTGCCTGAAAACAACGGCGAGTATCCCAATAGAATTCAGCAGCATCCCACCCTCCCGGATTCATCCCGTTTTGGTAACGATGAAAGCGACCAAACATAGTCACTAAGGCTCCACGTTGAAAATCCTTGCGAAATCGAACAGCATCCTCAGCGCGTAAAATCCTGCAGTAGACCATCCCTCGACCACTTGTCCTGATCCAAACGAATTGGCCATTCACCAACTGGCGGACTCGATTAATGCGGAACCAAAATTGCATCCTCGGTTTGGAGATGCCCGCTGAAAGCACATCCGCCTCAGACGCCGGCACATACTCCGCAGCACTCATCAACGATCCCTCTACCGCTAATGCCACACCATTGTGCGGCAACTGACGTGAGAACTCGTCGGGAGGCACAATCCACCAGTCGAAATGATGTAACAACGCAAAGACAACGCAAATAAAAGTCGTCGTGCACACTTTCCGTAACCACGGTGAAAATCCAATAATCGTTGCAATACTACAAACAACAATAACGACCCAATAAGTCGCAGCGGACTGTGGAACGTAGCGATCCATCACGATACCGAGAATTGCAGACGCTAAAACACCAATGAACGGACAAACTTCGCGTTTCAAACATTTCAAAGAGCTCATCAAATCACCTCGTGAACCAAATAGCTTTTACGCCATTACAACCTCACCGATGACAAACGCCTGACACACCCGGGAGATGGCAGCCGAGAGAATTACAACAGCACACAATTTTCACAGGCGTAGTTCCCGTCCCTCAAACGACAGGCGGTTCGCTTTGATTCGCAAACACGCTATATTAAAGCAGTAATTCAACACCTCCATTTACTACCGAGAAATCAGACGATGACATTGAAATCCGCTACTCTAGGTCTGATTTGTTTATTGACACTAGTGACCAGCATGGCACTTGCCCACAAGCCAGCAGATACTGCTGCCTCCAAGATCAAACGCATCACTAATCACCTAAAAAGGAAATCTTCCTTGCCAACTCCTCAGTACCCAGCTGCCAATCGCGATACAACCACTGACGATTATCACGGCACAACCGTAGCAGATCCTTATCGTTGGCTCGAAGATACGGATGCAGAAAATACGAAACAGTGGGTCACGGCCGAAAACAAAGTTACCTTTGATTACCTTGAACAAATACCAACTCGACAACCACTAGTCGAACGACTCACAAAACTATGGAATTACGAACGCTTTGGAAGACCCCTGCACCGCGGAGATAACTATTTCTTTTCTCACAACAACGGCCTGCAAAACCAAAGCATCCTCTACGTCACTACTTCCCTAGAGGCAAAGCCCCAAGTCCTGATCGACCCAAATCAATGGTCCGCGGAAGGGACCGAGGCTTTGGCTAGGTGGGTCCCCAGTCCCGATGGAAAACAACTTGCATACGCCGTCGCGAGTGCGGGGTCGGACTGGCGGGAATGGTTCGTGCTCGACGTTACAACCGGCAAGAAACATGCCGACCATATCCAGTGGTCTAAGTTCTCCGGCGTGTCGTGGGCCAAGGACAATTCCGGTTTCTACTACTCTGCCTACGACAAACCCGCAGAAGGCGAGGAGTTTACAGGAACCAATTATTACCAAAAACTGTTTTTTCATAAACTCGGGGAATCACAGGATCTAGACAGACTGATCTACCAACGCAGCGATGAAAAAGAATGGGGCTTCGGTGGTTACGTTACCGAAGATGGAAATTATTTGATCATCTCCGTTTGGAAAGGCACGCTACGCAAAAACCAAGTTTTCTACCTTGATTTAAACAACGGCAATAATAACATCGTAGAATTGATCAGCGGATTTGATGCGGATTATAGCTTTGTTGGGAACGATGGGTCGACATTTTGGTTCATTACCGATCTCGATGCCCCTCGTAAACGGCTCATTAAGATAGACGTTGCAAGTCCTGACCGACAACATTGGTCCAATGTCATCAATCAGACGAAGCATACCTTAGAATCCGTGTCGAATGTTGGGCAGCGATTTATCGTTCAGTATCTCGAACATGCCCAGAATCGCGTTTATGTATACAGCGAAACTGGCGACAAGCAGCGGGAGATCGAATTGCCCGACGTCGGTTCAACCGGTGGCTTTAGCGGTCAACGGTCAGATGCGGATACCTTCTATACGTTCACTAACTTTGTGACGCCTTCAACCATCTACCACTATGACATCGCTGCGGGAAAATCGACAGTTTATCGCCAACCTAAAGTTGATTTCAATCCTAGCGATTACGAAACGAAACAACATTTCGTAACAAGCAATGATGGAACCCAAGTGCCCGTTTTCGTAACCTCCAAACGCAACCTGCAGCGAGACGGATCGAACCCAACAATCCTCTACGGTTATGGCGGCTTTGATATTTCACTTACACCAGGCTTCAGCGTATCGAACCTCGTTTGGATGGAGATGGGGGGAGTCTATGTTGTGGCGAATTTACGCGGTGGCGGCGAATACGGTAGCGACTGGCACGAAGCCGGAATGCTCGACAATAAACAAAACGTATTCGACGATTTTATCTCCTGCTCCCAGTGGCTGATCGACCAAAAAATCACCAATACGTCCAACTTGGCAATTCGAGGTGGCAGCAATGGCGGCTTGCTAGTAGGCGCTTGCATGACACAAAGACCAGAACTGTTCGGTGCAGCGTTGCCTGCGGTCGGAGTGATGGATATGCTGCGGTATCACAAATTCACCATCGGTTGGGCCTGGGTCAGCGAATATGGAAGTTCCGCTGATAAGCAGCAATTTCAAAACCTCATCAAATACTCGCCCCTGCACAATCTCGCGGAAAAAACTCACTACCCAGCAACAATGGTAACAACCGCCGACCACGACGATCGCGTCGTCCCCGGGCACAGCTTTAAATTTGCGGCTCAATTACAGCACGCTCATCGCGGGCAAGAACCTGTGCTAATTCGTATCGAGTCAAGTGCGGGCCACGGTGCAGGTACGCCGACGTCCAAACGAATCCAAGCGGCCGCTGACATGTGGGCATTTCTGACCCAAGTTCTTAAGCACAAAAATTGGAAATTGGAATCTTCAAAATGATGAAACTCGGTCTTATCAATTCCGCTTGGGTACAAGCTGATAAAGACGTCGCTTACGGCCTGCAACAGACAAAAGACATTGGCTTTGATTGCGTTGACATTTTCATTGACCCGCTCGATGCCAGCGCCGCAGAACGCCGTTTCATAAAAACTGAATGCGATCGACTCGAGTTACCTATCCCATCAATTTGCTGCGTCGCTGTTGGGCTGATTGACTTCAATCCCAGCGTCCAGCGATTTCATGTGGATCGAGTGAAACAATATCTGGATCTCGTCGACGAATACCAAGCCGATAATTTACTACTTGTGCTTGGTGAATATATCTGGCAACAGGAAGTCATCCCGCCCGCAGAACAATGGGCGTTGGCCGTACAACATTGCCGGGCGCTTGGCGATTATGCCCAAAACCTCGGAATCCAAATCGCTCTGGAACTCGAACCTTTCAAACTTTCACTGCTCAACAACGTCGACAACATGGTGCGCTTTATCGACGACTGCGACCATGAATGTGTTAAAGCAAACATCGATATCTCACATCTTGTGCTGGCGGGTGATTCTGCCCAAGAGATGCTGCGATTGAAAGACAAAGCAATCCATGTGCATATCTCCGATTGCGATGGCATAGTTCATGGCGATCTTCCTCCGGGCCGTGGTGTCGTGGATTTTCCACCGTATTTGGCAGCATTGCGGGAACTCAATATTTCGGGAACTGTCTCTATTGAACTGGAATACTCGCCGGAACCTGATCAAATTGTGCAGTGGGTGACCGAGGCCTATCAGGCGACGGCTCAATTGATGGCCGCTGCGGGCCTGCGTGCACCACACACCTAAAGGACAGGGCCAGCATGAACCAATCTGCGGTAGAAACCGCCCATTTACCTAAATTACCTCAAGACTTGTCACGGCCAATTGGCTGCATCGGTTCGGGGTTTATCATGGCCGATTGTCATCTGCCGGCCTATCGCCAAGCGGGGTTCAATCCCGTCGCCATTGCCTCACGCACTCCAGCGAATGCAGCGGCAGTTGCCGACCGCCATAACCTCACAGCCTATGACTCATATCTATCGATGCTCAGTGATGCAGATATCCAAGTCGTCGATGTTGCCGTGCCTCCAGACATGCAACTGTCAGTCATCCGCGACATCGTAAAACAAAGTCATAAGATCAAAGGGATCTTAGCGCAAAAACCACTGGGCGTGGATTACCAGCAAGCTTGTGAAATCGTTGACCTCTGTGCGCAAGCCGACATCGTTTTAAGTGTTAATCAAAATATGCGATATGACCAAAGTGTACGAACATGCAAACACCTACTCAACGAGGGACTGCTCGGCGAACCAGTGTTTGCGAGTATCGATATGCGGGCGATTCCTCACTGGATGCCGTGGCAAGAACCCTTGGGCTGGGTCACTCTTCGCATCATGTCGATTCACCACTTGGACACCATGCGATATTGGCTCGGTGACCCCCAGCGGGTTTACTGCAGTGTCCGGCCAGACCCACGGACAACGTTCAAACACAACGACGGTATCTGTTTGTATATTCTAGAATACGAGTCCGGGGCTCGAGCTAGTTGTTGGGATGACGTCTGGACGGGACCGGCGCGTGAAGGTGCAGCTGCTGATATCGGCATAAACTGGCGACTCGAAGGTACCCAAGGCACTGCCAAAGGAACGATTGGTTGGCCCGAGTATCCCACACCAACACCCAGCACGCTTGATTACACCACCATCACAACCGGCGACCAGTGGATACAGCCACGCTGGGAAGAAGTCTGGTTTCCCGATGCGTTCGTGGGCACGATGGCGCAACTGCTTGTTGCCCTAGAAACCAATACGGAACCCGCAATCAGTGCGCAAGACAATCTAAAAACCATGGCCTTAGTCGAAGCTTGCTATCTCTCTGCTGCCGAACATCGCGCCGTAGAAATCAGCGAAATCCATTCGTGTTAATTCGTAGCCGGCTCTTCAATTTGGTGCACGAACAACTCGTCGTGACCCAGCGGGCCATATGTGCTACTAGTAACAAACACGATATAATCGTCCGTTTCCAATAATCCGTTCGCTCGACCCCACTCTTCAATCGCCGTTCTCAGCGCCGCGCCACCATCTAAGGGCATGCCGATCACGGGGATGATGCCCCAGAACAAACACAACTGTCGTAAAGTCTGAGCATCACCGCTAACGCCCACGGTAGGTATGAAATCGCGTTGTTTGGCTTTAATTCGTGCCGTATTTCCAGTCCGAGTGGCTACGACTACTAGCTTCGCATCAAGTCGATCCGCAATTCGAGCTGCGCCGAACACAACCGCCGACGTCACCCGCTGAACGCCTTCGGCCATCCTAGGTACCCCGCTCCCGACACTTTGCTCCAACGTCGATTCGGTATTAACCATAATACGATTCATCATCCTTACCGACTCAACAGGAAAGCTGCCAATCGCCGTTTCACCTGACAGCATACAAGCGTCCGCTCCATCCAAAATCGCATTAGCCACGTCCGAAGCTTCTGCTCGAGTGGGTCGTGATGAATT
>DTSG01000485.1:0-1632 GCA_012965455.1 Planctomycetaceae bacterium
CAAACCGCAAAAACCCCACACCTCAGTTTTATGACCTCTTTCAAGCGTCTGTGATCCGTGGTTGGCGTGGGAAAGGATATATAACAACCGTTGAACAAGAACTTAAAACAGCAATCGAAAAGCGCGATATTAAGCTCGTTGTTATCAATACGATCCCCGAATTTTCGCAACCCTATTCCGGCGAGTTCATGGATTGGCTCAAAAAATGGGGCCACAGAATTACGCTCGATGGCCCTCGACGTTACATCATTTACAAAAGAAACTAAAACGTAAATCTAAGCTCTCCTTAGTAACTTGTGATAATTTGCGGCGTTTGTCTTGGAGTGGGGAGAGGCAGCAGATATATAGTAGTGTCACCTGCTGCCATTCACGCTGAAAAAACTAACCATTTCCTCGCTCTACTTGGTGTGGTTTTCAATAATCGTATAACAATTACTATTCTCCGATTCCATTACAGGGGCTTTTCATGGAAACGGATCTAGCTGCATCATCAATAGATTCACCTCCGCACTACCAGGTCTCCAGCGAACCATCAGAATTTGCGATGGTTCGCACAAAGACGATCCCCAAAGTAATATCTCCGCCACCGCCAGATTGGGCCGCTGGTGTTATCCGTGACTTTCGGACACGAGCGTCCCAAGCTTCGATATCAATTGAAAGTTCGAGTTCATCGCAGCAGTCGGTAATGCAACTCGTTAACATCGCCTACCAGCAATACCAAGAATTAATGGCAGGCGGACTATTGATTGACTTGCAAGAGTTCTGCCGGTTATTTCCTGAGCAAATAGGATCTATGTTGTTTCGACAAATCATGTTGTTCTTTGTCGACGCCGAATCAGATCCTTTATGCGACAACCACTTATCGGATCTGCACTCTGAATCGAAGACACTTTCTGCATCGCCACGTGTCAACGGATTTACGATCAAAGAAGAACTCGGACGTGGTTCCTTTGCCACCGTATATAAGGCAACAGAAGATGAAATTGGCCAACGGACCGTTGTTATCAAAATCGGGAAATTTGGCAGTCGCGAAGCTGATACGCTCGGCAGACTATGCCATGACAACATTGTCCCGATCTATTCATTGACCACCAACTCGGATGGCATCTCCGTCATGTGTATGCCCTACCTTGGACGAGAAACCCTGAGCAACAAACTACCTGAACTACGGCATCTGTCCTATTCAAATTTGCTCCCTGACATCCTCAAGCAGAGCCCGCCTGACAGTACGACCACAGCCAAACACTCACGCCGATTTATCATTCCTGAAGTTGTCTGGGTGTCACACGACGCATTACTACGCGGCCTCAAATATGCAACGGAGATTGCCGCGGCATTAGTCTATGCACATGCCGAGCGAGTATTGCACTTGGACCTGAAACCATCGAATGTCATGGTCACCGATAAAGATCAAGCTTTGTTGTTAGACTTCAACCTCGCACATAACGCTCTACGAACCGCACAACCAAGTGGCGGGACGATCACGTACATGTCGCCTGAGCAAATAAACAAGGTGATCTTAAAAAAAGATTCGGTTGTACTCGACCACCGTTCCGATATTTACTCGCTGGGCGTGCTGCTATTTGAAATGTTCTATGCAAAACTGCCCTTTAACACGTTCGGTCCAAACCA
>DTSG01000485.1:1663-2132 GCA_012965455.1 Planctomycetaceae bacterium
TCTTTGGCAGTCGATCCCACAAAACCCCGCAATAAATGCGATGACGTGCCAGACAAATTGGCACGTCTAATATCGCGTTGTCTAGCATTTGATCGCGACGACCGACCTGACAGCATGCAGGACGTATGGCGGATATTAAGCAGCGAACAAAAACGCGTTCGCTGGAAATCGAAAATCAAAGCTAAAAGAATAATCCGGTCTCTGTGCGGACTTGTGTTCGCCGGTACACTCGGTGCATTGCTAACTTGGCAATCCATCAAACCGACTCCAATTGCCACGGTTAATTTTGTGCAGGGTTTTGTGGGATCGACTGCCAAAGATTATTCGCGCGACGAAGTCATGGAAAAAGTCGCCGCAACGGTTGAGCAACAAGGAGTTCAAGCAACTATTTTGAGACTCTTAGTACAACTAGATCAACAGGACAATCCTCACCTATTGGAAGCACTAGGCAATCTCTACCATTTATTGA
>DTSG01000486.1 GCA_012965455.1 Planctomycetaceae bacterium
AAGTGGGTACTGGAGTAACAGCCGCCTTTAGTTTGCACTTTGGCGCTGTCTGCAAAGCGGCGACTTGGCCAGCGGTTAATTGTCATCAGTTGTATGTACATGACTTGCTGAAGCAGCCAATCAAGGTAAAGGATGGGTACGCTGATGTGCCGGACAAACCAGGGCTTGGAATCGAGGTTGATTGGAGTGCGGTGGTGAAGTATAGCGTAGAAAAACCGACGGCGCGGCCTGACCCAAGGCGGATGATCGAGACGACTTGGCCTGATGGGCGCCGCATGATGACGGCCAACGACGGAACCGTAAATTTCATGCTTAACCCCGCCCGTTCACCTGGCAACATGCCATTTTTTGAAAAGGGCGTCGATTCTCGGCTATTACCAGACGATGGCTCTGCTCAATGGGACCAGTGGTATCAGCAGAGCCGTAAACAAGGACCAACGATGGTTGCCGGGTAAGAACCAGGCAAACATCAAAAAACCAACCGTAGGAGGCAGCCCTCTGTGGCTGCCCGCGATACTATATCGGCTCATTTTCCACGAGTGTTTCTAGGGTGCCGATGCTACTGATGTGAGCGTGCAATACATCACCTGCTTTGAGGAATGTATTCGTGGTTTTGCCAACACCGGCTGGCGTACCCGTAGAGATAATGTCGCCAGGTTCGAGTGTCATGGAGCGTGACAGGAATTCAATCACGGCCGCTATCGGAAACACTTGTAACGCCGTAGTGCTGTCCTGACGCAATTCACCGTTGAGTGATAGTTTAAGGTCGAGCGTTTGGGGGTCGGGTATCGAAGTTGGTGTTGCAATGCAGGGACCGCAGGGGCAAGAACTGTCGTGCCATTTGCCATGCATCCAATCGAAGAACCCATCACGGGACCGTTCCTTGCGCTGTGGAAAAGGGTGGTAACCACGGTCTGAGATATCGTTGACCACGGTATAACCTGCGACGTAATTCAGCGCGTCCGCTTCGGAGATGTGTTTCCCGCGGCGACCTATAACAACAGCCAATTCAAGTTCCCAGTCAAAATTATCGGGGCTGGATGATGCAATTTGGATCGCGGTCCCAGGATCTGTAAGTGTGGTCGATGCCGGCTTCATAAAGACGTACGGGAATGTTTCCTCGCGCTCGATTGGATCTCCTCCTCCTTCTTGGACATGTGCGGAGTAGTTACCGGCGAGTAGCAACAGTTTATTGGGACGGGGAATCGGTACGAGCAGTTGAATGTCTTGGCACTCGGTCTTGAGTGAATCAACTTCATGTGGGTTAGCGCACAGCCATTGCCAGATCGCTTCAACCGACGCTAGCTGTTCGCCGTCGGGAGGGAGCAGATCTAGCATACAGGTGACTTGCCCAAGCTGTGTGGCATCAATTGATGCGGCTGTATCGCCGTTCGCCGAGCAATAAGCGGTTGCTGCTGATTCAAGGTTGACCACGTGTTGATCAAAGTAAAAACCAAATGTTCGGATATCGTTTTGTTGGTACCGGCTGATTCTCATAGTAAGGAATCCTAGGAAGTGTTGTCTAGAAAAAGCAGTAAGTAATTTCAGTGACTGGAGCAATGAACCGCATTAGCAATCGATGCGACGGCCTTCGTCGGAGGCGGTGATAATATTTTCGATAAGTCTAACCGTGTCGACCATTGACTGTGTTGTATTGCGACATGAGGCGACCTCGCCGCGGATCAGTGAGTACCAATCTCGCAGCAATGCTACACCGTTAACACCACCGTAGCCCGGTGTGTCGTCGGCAGGTGCAATGAATTCATCTTCCATCGCATACCATTGAGGCTGCGGGCCGTGAATTTCTATAACTCCGCCAGTGTTTTCTTTCCGCGGGTCCCAGTGCACCCAGCGTTCGCTGCCACGGAGTGTCCAGTACATTTCTCCCGCCCAACGCGGAACCCAGTAGCCACCGGTAATGGTGGCAAGAGCGCCATGTTGCATATCGAGCAGAGCGGTTCCTCCGTCTTCGACAGTCGCGGGGATATCGCCAAACACGCCCACTCGAGCGGTAATTGCTTTGACGCTTTGGTCGGTGATGTACAGCAATAAGTCGAGATGATGACAAGCGAGCCAACTGAAGAAACCGGCATAGCTAACGGTTTCGTCAAAAAGATAATGATCTCGGCCTCGGCGATTAACGTCGCTGGTTACATACTTGGATTCAATGCTAATGAGTTTCCCGAACTGACCGTCGCTGACCATTTGGCGTAGCCGATTAGCGCATTGGTCATAACGAAACATGTAACCACTCTGAAAGGCAACTCCGGCTTGGTCGATAGCATTTTTTATCTGTTCAGCGTCTGTAACTCGGCCGGCGCCGGGTTTTTCTAGTAGGATGTGTTTTCCGGCTGCGGCGAGTTGTTGCACGACCGCGACGGTCTCGTCGTTCGGCAGGCAGATGACCGCAGCATCGAATTGTTCGGTGGCGATGAGTTCGGTGGTTGAAGTATAGCGTGGTAGATCAACGTAGCATTGTTGCAAACTGGCGGTAGTTCCACCATACATTGGCACGAGGCTGGTAATTGCTGCCTCAGTGGTGACATTGGCGATCAGGTCACGCCAGCCAGCACCGTGGGGATTGTCGACTCCTATAAAGGCTAATTTCAACGGTTGAGTCATGGTGAGTTTTAGTGGATTAATTGATGAGAAACTAACAGTTTTCACTATAACATAAAAACATTTCGAAAACGGGATCACGAATATCGATGCATTAGAGGGACGTTGAATTCAAGTCACGAATATTAATTTGTGTTAATTGGTGTAATTTGTGGTTGAACTTGGAGTTGGCAGCCCAGCCACCGAGCGTACCACGGCGACTGCCCGAAGGTAAATTCTTCTGTTAAAATCATGCCATCATGAATGCGCCGAAATGTTTACCCCTTGTTGAAGAAATATTGCCGTTGGCGGATGTTGAATCCGTGTTTCTGCAATTGTCAAAACAACCCCATTGCCTGTTCCTTGACAGCGCAATGCAACAAGATGACCTCGGACGCTATTCCTTCATTACGGCAGATCCGTTTGATTATCTCGAGATTGCCAGCCATACAGTGACTGAGCTTGATGTCTTACAGCAACACTGGGATATACTGCTGCAAGATCTTGAAATTCAAACCATCGATGAGTTACCACCATTTCAAGGTGGCGTGGCGGGCATGTTTAGCTATGACATAGGAGCCAGCCTCGAAAATATTCCAGCACCACGCTGCAGTGAATTTAAAATCCCCTCGTTAGCGGTTGGTTTTTATGACACCGTCGTCGCATTTGATCATCATCAAAATCGGGCGTGGATTATTTCACAAGGCTTACCAGAAAAGGATCCTGCCGCTCGGACCACACGTGCCATGGCACGCCTTGCACAATTTCGCGACTGGATCACCGAGCAATCTCCCCGCAGGCAACAAATACCAATGGCGGGGATCGATGAAGCGACACTAGCGGCACAATTCCCTGTTTCTGCAAAAGGAGTGGCAGATGGGCGATTGACCAGTAATATGTCTGCTGAGAAATATCTTGAGACAGCGCAACAGGCGGTCGACTACATTCATGCTGGCGATATTTTCCAAGTTAATTTGAGCCAGCGGCTTTTACATCGGGCGACCACCGATGCGGTCAGCCTGTATCAACGACTGCGGCAGCGTAACGCAGCAACATTTGCGGGATATTTTGCAATGAACGAGTTTGAGATTGCCAGTGCATCACCTGAGCGATTTCTGCAGGTAACTCGAGGGGTTGTGGAAGCGCGACCGATCAAAGGAACACGCGCACGGATCGCTATGCCGGAAGCCGACCTCTACGCCGCTGCGGATTTACAACAGAGTGAGAAAGACCGAGCCGAAAACGTGATGATCGTGGATTTGTTGCGGAATGATATTTCCCGCGTCTGTGATTCGGATAGTGTGTTTGTGACAGACCTCTGCCGTCTGGAAGTTTATGAAACGGTCCAGCACTTAGTCAGTGTCGTCCAAGGGCGATTGCGTAGTGATACCAACGTATTTGATCTTTTGCGAGCGACCTTTCCAGGTGGTTCCATTACCGGTACCCCCAAAGTGCGAGCGATGGAGTTAATCGCCGAGCTGGAGCCGACGGCACGTGGGCCATATTGCGGTAGCTTAGGGTACATTGGGTTCAATGGAGACATGGATCTTAATATCCTCATACGTACGATTACGGCAGGTAAAGGTTGGTGGCAGTTTCCTGTTGGCGGGGGAATCGTCGCGCAATCAAATCCACAACGTGAATATGCGGAAACGTGGGAAAAAGCAGCCGGTATGTTGCGGGCCTTGAAATAGGTAATAATAGAAACGATATGATTTTACTCATCGATAATTACGATAGTTTTGTCCACAACCTCGCTCGGTATTTCCAGCGACTAGGACAACAAACGTTAGTTGTACGCAATGATGCGATGACAATCGATGAAATCCGCGAACTCAGGCCGACTGCAATAGTCCTTTCACCAGGTCCCTGCGTCCCCGATACAGCTGGTATTAGCCTAGAGGTAGTTTCAGAATTGTCAGGCGAGTTTCCAATCTTAGGGATCTGCCTTGGGCACCAAGCCATCGGCCAAGCGTTTGGTGGTGATGTGATCTTAGGGGCGGAACCTGTGCATGGTCGCACCAGTTGCATTCAGCATGATGGTCGGGGGGTGTTCGCAAACGTACCACAGGGGTTTACCGCGTGCCGTTATCATTCGCTTGTGCTAGACCCTGTGACGTTGCCTGATGCCTTGGAGGTAACCGCACAGTTGGCGGATGAAACATTGATGGCGATCCGACATCGCGAGTATTGTGTCGTGGGTCTGCAGTTTCATCCAGAGTCGGTGCTCACGAACAACGGATATCTATTACTAGCTAATTTCCTCAAGATGGCCGGTGTAGATGTACCACATAATAATTTGACGGTGGATAACGAACGGCATCTGGCTGTCGATCAAACGACGGATGAAACTGATCGAATCATTACGTTTTAAGATAGCGTCGATACGAATAAACGATCAAATATGAAATGGTATTTTCGATATGATTCTTGAAGGCATTGTTACGACACACAACGAAGATGGCACAGTCAATGTTTCGCCAATGGGTCCTGACGTTGGTGATGACGCTGTAGTTAATCAGTTTGTGCTTAAACCTTTCAATACGTCGCAGACCTATCAGAATTTGAAGCGCAGCGGGGTGGGAGTGTTGCATATTACGGACGATGTGTTGCTGATTGCCCGCGCGGCCATTCATCAATTAACGGATGCACCGACGATTGACGAGAGTTGTGGCAATCTGCGGTTGGTGTTAGGGAATGCTTGCCGGTGGTTTGAATTTGAAGTCGTGGAATTGGACGACGAGCAGCAGCGGACGAGGATTCAATGCAAGACCACGCAGCAGGGAGAATTACGACCGTTCTGGGGATTCAATCGAGCTAAACATGCCGTTCTTGAAGCAGCCATTTTGGCGACACGAGTCGGGATTCTGGAGCGGCAGGAAATTGAACAACAGATGCAACAGCTAGAAATCATTGTCGGAAAAACCGCGGGTGAACAGGAACTCGCAGCATTTGAATTGATTCAACGTTTTTTGGCGGCCACAAATTAGCATTCGCCTAATCTTGCTGAGACTAAAAACGATCAATCAGTTTTTTTGCGGGTGAGGCGGTGGCTGGTTTCTTCTTGGGTTAAGTAGCCCCAGTCCAGTGCCTGGTCTTGGGTGTATTGTTTGTCCAACGTTAGCGCAGTTAGTGCCTTGCCCATTTCAAAACCTAAGTAGAAACTGTGTGCTGCATCTAGATTCGTGGGCACTGCGGATTGTCCCTGGCCGCTGAGCAATTGCTCGAAAATCACGAACGGATCTCTATCGGATAGGTGTAGCTGTCGACTGACGAGGTGAATTTCATCACGTTCGGCAAAAATGCGATAGTTATTGTCTTTTAAGTCGGCGGCCAGTCGGTGTAGTTCTTCGCTTCCAAAGGCCATTAGTTCTTCGTCTCGCAAAGTGACTAAATCACGGACGACGTGTTTTGGTGGGACTCGTTGCTCGATGGCATAATGTACGAGTTGCCTAGCAATGGCGCATTCGCGGACGCTCGTTCGGGACCAATTGATAACTTGCGTTGTTAAAACACTATGGATCGCTAGTTCTTGGCAAATGCCCAGCAACAGCAGGTTAACACCGGCACTATCACAATCGGTTAGTTCGGTGAGGTTACCGATACCCATCATCATTTCAGCGTCTGGGTACCGCTGTCGCACATTCATATAGCGTGAAAGGCTTTTGGCAAAGCCGCAGCCGATTGGCTCGAGGATCGGGTCAATCCGCAGCGAAATGTTATTGACGGCTAAGAATTCAATGGTGTCATCGAGTCCAGCAAGCGTCGCTGGATCATCTGGGATGGCGATAACAGTCGCATCCCAATCTACAGCTGCTTCCCGATTACTACTGTTAACGCTTAATACCAATTCAGCGCCTGCATCAACGGCCGCGGTAATCTCTGTTGAATTAAGGCTATCAATAGAAACACGCAAGCCTGCACCGCGCAGTGCCTTAACGCAGTCGGTTACTCCCTGCCAAGTGCTGTCTGGGTCACAACCAACATCGATGATATCAGCGCCGTCACTGGCAAGTTGTTTAGCCGCCGTGATGATCTCCGGCAGTGTCATTCGCGGGGCATGATTGATTTCAGCGATGATCTCGATGGTCGACTCGCCATAATTATGCGGCGGTTGATAGCCGAGGCCAAAGTGTTGACGGAGTTTGCGCAAATCTCGCGGCCCCGCTTCTACAGGGCAGGGCAGTATGGCTATGAGTGGTGACAGGTCTTGTTGACAATACCCCGGAACGATGACTAGATCTATCCCGCTAGGAACTTCAAGTTTCTTGGCGATCCAAGCGGGTGTCATGAGGGCGGCAACGGTTATGGGTAGCACCGCGACTTCATAATCGATGCCCACTTCCGGCGCCAGTTTTATCAATTCGTTTTCGAGCGCATGTTGCGCTAGACGACCCGTTACAAACAGGATGCGTTTTCCGGCCAGTGGTTCATTATTCGCCATCATATTGTTCGTCTAGGTTCGCGGTTGGCTCTATATGCTCATGACTCAAGCCACCGTTAATGGAAATAGTTTGCCCCGTAATGAAACTTGCCGTGGGTGCAGCGAGATGGACGGCAACGTTTGCTACGTCCTGAGGTGTGCCCCAACGACCCATCAGCGATTCTGCCTTTGCCCGTTTGTCCCAATGGGCAGACGCTGAGTTTCCCCACGCTGTTTGGATCCAACCGGGTGCTAGGCAGTTGACTCGGACATGGGGAGCTAATTCTCGAGCAAGGCTATGTGAAAAACCGATTACGGCCGATTTGATTGAACCGAACAGTTGACCACTGTCGCCACTTTGTCCAACAGCAGCTTGGTCCCAACCCATATTTAAGATGACAGCATTGGCCTGTTTACCGACGTTTGTCAGCGGCTTGCTTAATCTGCGGCAGATTCCAATTGTTCCTTGGACGTCAAGCTCCCACAGGGCGGCGAGTTTCTGTTCAAAGGACCAGCTCGCGGCGTCGCCGGTAAGAACGTCGCGACCGGCGTTGTTAACCCAGATGTTGATCTGTTCATTGGCTTGGAATGCTTGCTCGACAAGCGACTCTTGAGCTGCGGCTGATGTAAGGTCCGCGTAGAGTAACGTGACGTCGCGTCCGAGGCCGCGAATCTCAGCGGCGGTTGCTTCTAGGCCGGCTTGATTAGTATTAGCATGGATGATTAGATTAGCACCCTGTTTAGCAAACGTAGTGGCGATGGCGTTACCGATTCCGGAAGAAGCGCCCGTGACGACGGCCGTTGGGTTTGCTAAAGGTAGTGAGTAATCGCCCATAGATGTTATCTGTTCGCTTGAGTTGCTTCAAGGTCG
>DTSG01000487.1 GCA_012965455.1 Planctomycetaceae bacterium
TCGGGTAAGTTCCGACCTGCATGAAAGGCGTAACGACAGGAGCACTGTCTCAACCACCGACCCGGTGAAATTGTAGTTGTGGTGAAGATGCCACATACCCGCGGTTAGACGGAAAGACCCCGTGAACCTTTACTGTAGGCTGATATTGGGCTGAGGTATATTTTGTGTAGGATAGGTGGGAGGCTATGAAGTGGCAGCGCTAGCTGTTGTGGAGCCAACCTTGAAATACCACCCTGGATATGCTTTATTTCTAACTTTGATCCCGTGAATCCGGGCAAAGGACAGTGTCAGTTGGGCAGTTTGACTGGGGCGGTCTCCTCCTAAAGTGTAACGGAGGAGTACAAAGGTACCCTCAGCCTGGTTGGCAATCAGGCGTAGAGCGTAAAGGTAAAAGGGTGCTTGACTGCGAGACCCATAAGTCGAGCAGGTACGAAAGTAGGTCTTAGTGATCCGGTGGTTCCGTATGGAAGGGCCATCGCTCATCAGATAAAAGGTACTCCGGGGATAACAGGCTTATCGCTCCCGAGCGTCCATAGCGGCGGAGCGGTTTGGCACCTCGATGTCGGCTCATCACATCCTGGGGGTGAAGAAGCTCCCAAGGGTTTGGCTGTTCGCCAATGAAAGTGGTACGTGAGCTGGGTTCAGACCGTCGTGAGACAGGTCGGTCCCTATCTGCCGTGGGCGCACGAAACTTGAGGAGGTTCTTCTTTAGTACGAGAGGATTTGGAAGGACGTAGCTCTGGTGTACCAGTTGTCGCGCTAGCGGCACGGCTGGATAGCTAACTACGGAAAGGATAAACGCTGAAAGCATCTAAGCGTGAAGCCCTCTCCAAGATAAGGTTTCGCATGAGTCCCCTAGAAGACGACTAGGTTGATAGGCCAGATGTGTAAGCTCAGCAATGAGTTCAGCTTACTGGTACTAACGGACAATAGACTTGACCACTTATATTCAGCGCTTCTAACGTTGGAAACGTTGGCTCTAAAAGCCAACTTACTACAACTAGGAGATCTACTAATCTGTAGCGACCTTCGCTATTGGCTTGAATAAAGTGCTCGCATTTTATCATCTGCCTTCTGTACAACTAATATTAGCCATCGAGCATCTAACGGTGCTCGATGGTTCTTCCTGGTGAATATATCGGAAAGGCCACACCTGTTCCCATCCCGAACACAGTAGTTAAGCTTTTCGAGCCGATGATAGTGCCAAAAGCGCGAAAGTAGGTATCGCCAGGTTTTTTATGCGCTGACTCAAAAATACAACCATTTACACTTTTGAGATCCACACTATGATCTCGCTCCCAGATACTTCAATCATCTTCGAAGATAATCATCTGCTCGTGGTTAATAAACCTGCAGACTGGGTCACTCAAGGCGCAGACGAATCTCAAAAAAGCCTACTGCAAGCCGCTAAAAATTACCTGAAACACAAGTACAATAAACCAGGTAACGTCTATCTCGGAGTCGTCTCCAGACTCGATAAGCCGGTTACTGGCGCGATCGTCCTCGCCCGCACCTCCAAAGCAGCAGCTCGGCTCAGTAACCAATTCCGCCTGAGGCAAATACATAAAACTTACGAAGCACTTGTTGCAAAACTTCCCAATGTTGAACTACCCGCACCACTACAACTTATCGATTTTGTGCGTAAAAATGATACTCGCCAGCGGATGGAAATCTGCGCTGAACAAGATCTCCATGCAAAACAGGCAATCCTCTCGCTCACAGTTCTCCAAGAAGGCGATAACCTGCTGCACCTCCAAGTGAAACTCGAAACTGGACGTAAACATCAAATCCGAGTGCAGCTTGCTAACATCGATTGTCCAGTTGCCGGCGACAATAAATACGGCAGTAATCTTACTTTTTCAAGCGGCATAGCGCTGCACAGTACAACACTCGCGTTTGAGCACCCAGTGCTACACGAATGGCTCGAATTCCACGCTCCTCACCCCCCTAGCTGGGAACCATGGCTAAATTCAAACAGAACAACACGCTAATCCTGGCCAGCTCGTCTCCCCGCCGCCAAGCACTACTGCTTGAGGCTCACTACAGCGTGATTGTGCAAGAACCGAGTGATTCGGCTGAAGATCAGCACGAAAGTGGTGAATCGGCGGCGGATTTCGTGCAGCGTCAAGCGATTCAAAAAGCGAAAGATGTGGCGCTGCAGCACTCCTCCGGAGTAATCCTTGGCTGCGACACGGTTGCCTGCTTTCAAGACACTATCCTCGGCAAACCAAACGACCGCGGCCACGCACAGCAAATTCTCGAGACACTCCGAGGCCACCAACACACTGTCCTTTCCGGGGTATGCCTGTGGCACCGACCTTCCAATCGCACCATTGTCCGCTGCATTGAGACGACCCTGTTTCTTGACAACGTTTCTGATGACACACTGCAACAATACCTCGACACCGACAAGTGGCAAGGCAAAGCCGGAGCTTTTGGCTATCAAGACGGCTGGGATTGGCTACATATCGTCCACGGCAGCTCCTCAAACGTCGTCGGTCTACCGCTGGAAGCCCTCGCTGAAATGTTAGCCGACATCGAAACCACGTAAGGTGTAAGATTCCCCCCTTGCGGAAGCGACACGTAGGTGGGTGGGAATTTGTGGTCCTACATCAACAACCCCATCACAACACCGGCCACCAGCGCTGCGGGAACTGCCAACGCCAGTGCCTTGCCAATCGTCCACTGAAACTGCGTGTCCGGATAATCTTGCCACTCCAATGGTGGCGGCAGCATGTCTTGGGACTCACTACGCATTGTGTCCTGAGTGCCTGCTGACATCGCTAGCGTCGCTGATGCAAGGTTTGAGTCTGATAGGCCCTCGGAGGCCTCCTGAAGGTCATTTGGATGCGTCTCGTGCATCGTTGAATCCACGACTGGTCCGTTGGGCTGTGAGGGGACAGTCCAAGGCGATGGCGTCATGTTCGATAAATTCCAATGAGTCCTATCCACTGCCCACGGTTCCAAGCGATTTACCACTTCGTCAGCCGTCTGAATTCGTTTTGCAGGTTCCTTCTCCATCATATCCGCAATGAGCTCGACAAACTCCTCGCTGATATCTTCGCAGAACTGACGTGGGTGCAGCGGGGTCTCTTGCAAATGCCGCCGCACCTTGTCTTTGGCACTGCCACCAGGAAACGGCACTTTCCCAGTCACCGCATAGTACAGCGTACACCCGAGTGAATAGATGTCACTGACACAAGTCGTTTCACGAGGAACTTGAATGAGCTCTGGAGCCAAGTAATCCGCAGTCCCGACGATCTTTCCGGCGCGGGGATCATCCATTTCCGGGTCAGCAAAACCAGACAACCCCAGATCCGACAACTTTGCCGTTCCATCTTCGGTCACCAATATATTACCTGGCTTAATATCTCGGTGAATCAGTCCTTCGCAGTGCGCGTAGTGCAGGGCACTGGCCACTTGCATAATCACTCCTGCCGCGTGGCCTGTCACCAGCGCCCCTTGACTACGAATCAGCCGTCGCAGATCTCGTCCGGGTACATATTCTGTCACCAAGAAATGCACCTTCCCATCTTTACCCGCATCAAACGCCCGCACTAAATTAGGGTGATCCATCTTCGCTTGCAATTTGATTTCACGATGGAAATTCGAAATCGCATAGTCTGTCGTTTTATCGAGCGGCAGTACCTTGATCGCAGATTCACGACCAAGCACTTCATGCACACATTTAAATACCTGCCCCATCCCTCCCTGACCAACCCAGTCAGAAATAATATAGGGACCCAGATTGAACTTGGTACGTCCCGTCTTTAATTGCTCCGCCTGATACTCCGAAACAATTCCCGAATACACGAGATACTTGGACAGTTCATCATCTGAGATAACAACGTCTACCGCAGCGGAATCTTTAGCTCGCAATGACTCCAGCGATTCATCGAGTTGCGACTGCGTAATCAGATTACTACGCAGGGCGGCATGTTGAAAAACAGACTTTTTGACCATCGTGGAATTCTATCAATTGATACTAGGAAAAGTTCTTCAAGGCGATGCTACATTGAGATCCGGTTCACCAAACTTACCGTTCACCAATTTTGTCATCTCTAACAATAGGTTACCCTGAAGGAACTCGCCTATCAATTCTCTAGTTTGCAAGAACATGCGATCAATTTGTGGACGAATCGTCGAATCAATCAGCGGATTATCTTGTAATCCCGCTTCTTTAGTCGCGAGAAGCTGGTCTAAATCCTCTAATCCTGGTACTTTTTTCAATTCCACGAGTAATTCCCGAGCGTCTTTTTCTTCGTTCTTCTCGACATGATGCTTAATACGAATCTCATACACTTTTCGCTGAATTGTATAGTCAAGCACCGAATTCTGCAGCCCTACAAAAAATGCTTCGAACTGCAAACGATAATCATCATTGGGCAGTGAAGCCGTTTCAATTGGCCGATACCCCGGCACAATCGGTAAACGAGCAAGCACGCGCTGACCGTTTTTGACATAAATGACCACTAACTTAGTTTTGCCTTGACCTGCGAATATATCCTGATCAATTTCAATACCACCACGCCAGTCCGTTTGCCCAATGCGAATCGTCGGTGTATCACTTTCGTCAGCAAGATCAATTTTGGGGGATTTAGCAAACACGTTATACCCCTGTAACGAGTAATCGTCGCGACCCATAGCTGTTATTTTTAGTAATGAGGAATTCGACGTTGGTCGTACTAACAACCCATATTTTTGCTGGGCTGTATTGCGGCGGGCGGCCAGTGGGTTACGCAACATCGTATAGGTCGAAACGACTTCGCCGCGAGCAGATCCATTGCTACGAGTAGCGTTGAGTGATTCTTCTTGATGGGTAATCACTTCGTTGACGAACATATAAGTCCAGATAACCTCTATCACGCCTTCATGTGCTGGGGCATGCGTCTTGCGGTCGTTCTTTCGCACAACAGGACGCAACACATCGCCTTTTTGCAACAAGATTGGAGAACCTTGATTAACATCAGGTACCAGACCAGCCGATCTCATTTCAATACTAGCCGTCTTACCGTCAGTCATACCGTTGTATTGAATCCGCGATATTGGCGAAAACACTTCTTGTAGGCAACTGAAAATTTGGTTTGACAACACCGCTAGATTACGAAACTTACGACTTGCCGCTAACACACGCACGCGAGCATTGGTATCAAACTCTACCAACTGCAACTCAAATACTCCGCCTCGGTCGTGCAGCGAAACAGCATAAATCTTGTCCAACTCTGGCAACGGATTTGGTGCAATCAACACTTGGTCTACCTCTTCACCACCGTCGTCTGTGGCACGACTACTGGCCGTCTCGCCACTGTCTGCGTCACTTTCCGCTTCCCGATCTTTAACGGCTGCCTCGATTGCCTTTTTCTTTTCTTCGTCGTATTGTACAGCGCGTAACTTAGCCTGTTTATCAACCGGCCGCTTTTCATAGAGCGCTGCGATATCAAGCATCGTAACATCTGCGAGATTATGCACTATATCAGAGTAGATAGCACTCGGCGGTGTTTCAAGTTCGACGTTCAACGTCGCGCCAGCCCAGTTTCTCACGTAGGAACGAACTTCCTGTTGCAATCTATCGTTTTGTATTGTTTGGAATCTGGGCGAGTTATCCGTCGCAATCCAAAGACGCATCTCGTAGGGGCTAAAAACCCAATTCCGCAAATCTACCACTTCGCCCTTGGACGACTTCGGCTTACTACCGGTTGAAACCGTAGCAGCTGGTTCAGGTGTCACTACATCGCTCGAGGCGATATCCGCCGCTGCCGGTACATTCGAATCGTCTAATCCACAACCCAGCACTGCCAGCAGCAACAACGTGCTCGAGATCATTAACGCTGATCTAAAATTGATGAGGAACGTATTCATTAGTTTGCTCTATTGCTCCTCGCCAAAATCGGGAACCAACTGCCAACGCTGGATACCATGGTATAGCGCCACTGGAGACTCGGCCCCGAGAGTGATGCCTTCGCGATGGGCAAAATACTCTCGTAATTGCCACAACGGAATGATGGCAACTTTCTCGTGTGCAATTCGATGCACTTGTCGCACTCGCTCACGAACTTCCTGCCAGCGAATAGAACGCTCTAACCATTGCACGGAGCGATTGACATGGTCGTCTTGAATATGAACCAGTCCGTTCGGTGACAATAGTCGAGTCGTATCCACGAGTGGCTCCCACATCGCCAATTTGGTGTATACCAAGTGGCACTCACCTGTTTGATCAACCGATTTCCCAGCTTCAAATTCAATTAATTTTATTTGAAATATCGCTAACTGCTCCAGCTGATATTCAATTGCCATACAGGCTTCGCGTGCGTCATCTTCCGCCGGGTGCCCGATCACGATTTCTGGAATCGGCTCAGGTTCTTCATCTTTCTGCAGCGCCAGTTCTTTCATCCGCTGCTCGGCCAACTTCGCCAACACGACAGCGAGTCGCGGGGAATAAGGGCGGGGTACGACGCTACGATTATACGCATAGGACAACGGGTCATCTAAACTGATCCCCGGCGAAAACGGACCACTAACAACTTCACATCCGGCAACATAGTGATTCTTGAGGATTAGTTGGTCGAGTGTTTTTTGCCTCATAATTCCATAAAGAATGGCTCGCCGAAATAATTCGTTTTGCATGTAGGGCTTATCATAATTTGGCAGTAGCATATGTAGAGTAGGCAGGGCATAGGGAACTACCTTGATCGTTCCGCCAATTTCATTTTGCAATCGCAATGCCTGCACCGGCGAGATCCGATCGATCACATCAACATCTCCCCGTTTGAGCGCTTTGATTGCTTCGCCGGGCGTTTCAAATGTTATTTCGAGGATTTCCGAAGGGGGAATATAATTCGGATCGACGATTGTTGGAGTAAAAGGACTGTTGCTGTTCAAGGTATAACGCACAGTATTCGCTTCGTTATTAGATTTATTGTCCAACACGAACGGTCCATCTTTAGCCTCAGGGTCATCAGCATCAAGCGAGGGATCTAGGAACACTTGTAGTAACGCTTCGGGCAAAACGTGAGGTCGCTGAAAATGAACAATCACATCGTACACATCTCGCACTTCAACTCGCAAAAAAAGCGCCGCCCATTGGGAGTTGTACATCGGGTGATCTGGGTCTGCCAAATTCAATAATCGCTGGGCCAAATGATAGCCGTTGATCTGTTGCCCGGCGACTAGTTTTTTTGGCGAAATACGAATACGCAATGTCCGTCGATCACTACCTTGTCGAACGTCTCCATAGGGTGTTTGATATTCTCCTCGCTCGGGCCCGGGACCTTCATACTCCATAAACATGCGGCGCGTCAAAAAACCTGTACGTCGCGCCGCCCAGTTATCCATGCGGCTGCGATCATCACCCACGGAAGGGTATACCGTACCGACCGTTACTAAGGGATACCGTCTGATTGCTTCCACTGCAATCTCCCGCCCGCCTGTTACCTGAGGATAGATATCTATCATTTCACGGACCGCTTTCTGCGCTTCTCGCAACTGCCCAGCGTCCAACAACTTTCGCGCTTCATCACGCTTTACAATCGCCAAATTATTAAGCTCTTTTAGAACATCCAAAGCTCGACCAACAGCCGAAACTCCATGGGTTCGAATTAATCGCTGGGCAATTTTTCGTGCCAATATTATCTTGCCTTCACGCATATATGTGTCCAACACTAATCCAGCAGCTTCATTGAGTTTTGTTTTTGCAGTTTCCGGTCCATTGTCATGAACGTATTGCTCGTCGGCAGTATGCACTTTTTCCAATAACGACAAAGCCTCCAGATGCCGCCCGTCGCTCAACCACTGAGAGCCTTGGACGAACTGGAAGCGATTGAGGACTATATCCACTCCTGGCAAGCCACGGTATCGTTGATCCAAGAACAAAAAGTAATCAAAGGCATCATCA
>DTSG01000488.1 GCA_012965455.1 Planctomycetaceae bacterium
TTACTGGGTCGGGGGCTGTCAAAATTACCATGACCAGCAACACAATCATCAACCCAGCCAGATAGTACAGCGTCCGACGAGTTCCGAATCCGGTCGACTGAGACGGAGGTTGCGGTGTCGACGATGCGGGTGATAAATCAGGCGCTGTCATCACTATTGCTTTCTGGAGCGGTTTCCCGCTGGGAATCTAGTTCCGGATTAAATGTCGCTAATAACTTTCGGCCTTTGTAAATATTGTACGCATCTTGCGCTGTTAATGGTCGTTGGGAATTTTGTTGGGCAAACCAAACATCATCAGCGGCATCAACAACGACGATTCCAGCTACCCCTGCGCGAGTGGCTTCGGCCGACAACACACGATCTCCAAAGAAAAAGCCCAACTGAATCAGCTGTATCTCCTCATATCCTCGGTCGTGCGCGCGGCGTTGTAATCGCACGATGTCGATTTCCGCTTGGCTATCTAAGTCGTTCGCATCCATCTCAAATATTTCATCATGCGTGATTCCTTCCGCCGCAAACAATGCATAAATATCTTCGGGGCTGCAGTGCGTTAGATCCGCGGTAACGCTTTGCACCTCGGGCGTGGCGATTGCGATATTCATCAACGGTTCATCACCTATCAAATATTCATAACGAAACAAAAAACACGTTTGCTGCTCATCAAATCCTGGCCAATACATCTCCGCTTCGTCGTATAATTCCAATCGAGCGGGAGGTAGGCCCATGATGTGGGGTTGTGCAAGATATAGTGCTAGCTCACCCTCAGCTCGAGCAGTCGGCGTTGTATATTGCGCATCGACCTCATCGATGACTGACAATTCTTCGGCATATTTCAATACTCGAATACGAATCGCCGGTTCCTCTGCTAACGTTATCAGACGCTGTCTTCCCGCGTCCTGTTCGAGTTTTATCAGCGCCGCTGCCGCTTCAACTTGGACCCGCCGATGACCGAGATTCATCGCTTGAAAGACTGCTGATGATAATTCAGGGTCACCCACTAGAGCCAACGCGTCGCACAGTGAGACTGCCAATGAAACACCCTGGTTGACCTGTTCGGCAATTTCTGAGGCTGTCAAATCGGCATGCTGCTTACTGATTGAGCCATCCTCAATCATGCTTAATTGTTCGACCACACCGGTTAACAATTGAACCAACTGAGCACTAATTGGAGTGGCAGCGTGGGGCGTTAATTTGGAATTTCGGCACAAGTAATTTGCGAGATCAAGCACAGCCGCGGCAGCAATGGGATGTCGTAGTGCCTGAAACAACGCCGGGAACAACAGATCCCAATTCGTGTCGCGTTGTAAATAGGGACTCAACGCAATCGCAAACCCCGCAACCTCTAGCGGTGGATCATTAATCAACAACGAAACAACCGCTTCCGTGCTGGCATCATCGGCACGCGTTGCCAGCACCAGTAGTATCTGGTGACGAATACGACTCTCTGTACCCAAAAAGCTATACAGCTCTATCAAATCCTGACGCTCTGGCAATTCATTGTGCTCTGGTGATGAATCTGCGCCTGCAAGTGACGACGACCGCCGTTGTAAATCAATAAACTGTTCGAGCAGCTTGCCCCACGCAGCTTGAGACCCTTCGTCAAGTGGCACTTCGAGTTGCAATAATTCCTGGAATAACAGACTCATCTCAGAGGCATCACAAAAAGAGAACCACGTATCCACGGCAACAGGCCAACTCTGCGCAGCGGGTGATTGTTCAGATGCTTGCTTAATAATCGTTATTAATGCTTGAACTTCGTTGCTCACAGTTATTCTCAGTTACTCTAGTTAGATTCCTTGATAGTCCATTTAGTAACACAGCCGTTGACTACTCGCAATGAGCAGCAACGGCTGTGGTCATTTACCATGTCACAATTAGTCACAGGCTGGCTTATTTTGCCAAGTGTTGTTCAATCAATTTTACTAACTCAACGGAATTTGGTTTCACTTTTCCATCGAATCGAGCAATCACTGTACCGGAACGATCTATTAAAAACTTTTCAAAATTCCACGCAATCTTACCCGTTGCTTTTGGAGAAGTGTTTTGAGCCGTTAAGTGCTTATAGAACCCATGGGCTTGGTCGCCATTTACATTGATTTTTGAAAATAAATCAAAAGCGACGGAAT
>DTSG01000489.1 GCA_012965455.1 Planctomycetaceae bacterium
AGGTAGTGTCGGCTGTAATCCCGGATGCCTGTGTGGCATCTTTAAAATTAAAATCGTTTACATTTTTGTACAGCACGCAATGATCTCCGCTATAGACTGTCGTGAAATAGAGATCTAGTAAACCATCATTGTCATAGTCACCGAGAGTTGGAGACGCGAAGGATTCCTGCCAGGCAAGTCCTGCAGTACCTGTTCGGTCGTCAAAGATATACCCCGCGTCTGGTCCGAGGTTCCTTAAAAATTTTGCGCGATCCTGATATGCGGGTGGATGACTGAAGTTTCCGACGAACAGATCAAGGTGCCCATCATTATCCAAATCGCCCCAACTGGATCCGATCGTATGACCCCAGGCGCCAAGACCGCCATCACCGTCCACTTTGGCTGTTTTCTCTACTCGCGTAAACTTCCCCTTGCCATCGTTATTCCAAAGTGTATTGGGTACAAGACGATAATTGGAAACATAGATATCTAGGTCTCCGTCCTCGTCATAGTCAGCAGTCGTAATGCCCCGAGCTGGCATAGTAGTCCCCTCTGTTCGCCAGACCTCCTTGAAGACGCTTGCCCCCTGATTGAAATACATGACGTCGGTCAAATAGCCGGGGCCCTCGTAACCGCCTACATACAGGTCAACCAGTCCATCACCGTTGAAATCCCCCATGGTGGCGGCGAGGCTAACTGTTGTAGGCAAGTCAGGAAGGTTATCACTGATGTTGGTTAGGGCGGTTCCTTGCTGATTGAGAAACAAATGCCCTGACCCGGTCCAGCACATAGCATCTGGATATCCATCATTATTGATATCTGCCCAAACTGCCGATCCAGCTAGACCCGCGTCGGCAAGTTTTCTGAAGGTTGAATCTCCGTTGTTAATCCATATCTGGTTTGAAACGTTGAGATCCTCGTGGCCATCTTGGTTGAAATCGATCCAAGCAGCGGAACCGCCTGCCATGCCAGTCAGTTTGGAATTCGCAGTGACGTCGACAAACGTCTGCGCATCTAGCGATGATGTAATTAGGACCAGAGCAGTTATTACGCGAGTGTATTTCATTGGTTGTCGGTTAGCCGACTGTCTTCTGCGAATGGAGTATGTCATGTAGGACTTCCCCGCGGACATCGGTTAAGCGGAAATCGCGACCCGCATGGCGGTAGGTTAATTCTTCGTGATTCAGACCTACTTGATGTAAGATTGTCGCGTGAAGATCATGCGTGTGAGCCGAGTCCTCAGTAGACATAATGCCGTACTCGTCGGATTTGCCGTAGACCATGCCCCCTTTTACCCCGCCACCGGCCATCCATGAAGTGAAACAGGAATTGTGGTGTTCCCTGCCGGCGTGATTTGCACTGGTGTTAAAAGGGGTGCGACCGAATTCCGAAGTCCAGACCAAGAGTGTCCGTTGGAGCATTCCTCGCTGCTTCAAGTCACGTATAAGTCCCGCTAAAGGCTTGTCAATATTTTTTGCCAGCCGCGCGTGGTCTTCCATGTTACCGTGCGAATCCCAGTTATTGTTGGAACCAACATCGATCAGTTCAATAAATCGTACGCCACGTTCCGCTAATCTGCGTGCCATCAGGCATTGCCAGCCAAACCCAGCGGTGTCGCCACGTTTCATGCCGTACATTTCAAGTGTCTGTTGGTTCTCAGTGGACAGATTAAATGCTTCCGGCGCCGCCTGTTGCATCCCAAAAGCAGTCTCAAAAGACCGTATCCGAGCATTAATCGCCAAGTCATCGGGACGGCGGTTCTGGTGGCTGCGGTTAAGGTGGTTCAGTAGGCCCAGTTCCTTTTGCTGTTGTTGTGGAGACAACCCTCTAGGAGCGACGTTGGCGATGGGAGTTTTTCCTGGGACGACATGGGTTCCTTGATGGCATCCCGGCAGAAAGCAACTGCCCCATGTCTTTCAAACAACATTTTCTTTTTACCTTTTCAACCCACCCCCTCCCCACACCACAACCACCGTCCAGTCCTAGCAAAGCTGCTGATGGTTATGAAGGGGACTATAATCATAGCTCTCCGCCTTCATCTCCTTCTTCAGCTCTCAAGGATAACAGTCTTATGGTGCTTCAACCAAGTCATGGAGATGCTAGTCCTGTGGATCACCACAGTCATGGGAGTGATGGTGATGT
>DTSG01000490.1 GCA_012965455.1 Planctomycetaceae bacterium
ATGCATTTCTGTATTTTTACAACATAATATCTGCAGCAGTCGCACTACTTTTTGCTATTGTCTTACTTGTCAGCGGCATTGGTTTATTGAAACACAAGAAGTGGGGGCGAACTACGGGTTTGGCATGGGCCGCTTACTGCGTCCTCTCAACGATCGTAGTCTCGGTCGTAACATGGACACACATCTACCCCTATCAACTGGAAACGTTAGCTGACAATGAAGCAACGGCAGCGGTTCCAAATATGGAAGCTATTTTGCTGGGCAGCATGATCTTTGGCAACGTCCTGTCCGTAGGCTATCTCATTTACCCCGGCCTATTCGCACTGTTCAGTTCCAAACCACCATTCAAAGACGCATTAGATTGATTTGAATCAGTGAGTCAGTCGTACTGCGGAGGATTCTAACGCGAACTCTAGCAACGTCATTCGCGCTCCAATACTTCCCAACGCTCAAGTTTCGTTGCCATTTGTTGTTCACACTCTTTCAGCCGGTCGCCTTTGGATTTCAATTCACCAGCTGGCCGTTTATAGAACTCAGGATCGGCCATTTCCACATGCAGGCTCTGAACTTCTGATTCGAGTTCATCGATCAACTTGGGCAACGCCTCCAACTCCTGCTGCTCCTTATACGTCAACTTCCGTTTCTCAGTCGTCATGGCTCTCGTCGGTGGTATATCCTGAGCCTTATTTGAGATGCTCATTCCCGCATCACCCGACAAGGTGTTGTCTGTACCTCGTTGCCGCACCCAATCGTCATACCCGCCGACATACTCCTTGACTAAACCTCGCTTGCCATCCTCGAACACAATAGTACTGGTCACGACATTATTCAAAAACGAGCGATCATGGCTCACGACCAACACTGTCCCTTGATATTCAACCAATCGTTCTTCAAGCAATTCCAGTGTTTCCGCGTCCAAGTCATTGGTTGGCTCATCCATTACGATTACATTTGCCGGTTTGGCAAACAACTTGGCCAGCAACACTCGATTCCGCTCGCCACCAGACAGGTACTTAACTTGCATCCGCGCTCGGTCTGGGGCAAAGAGAAAATCCTGCATATAACCCATAATATTCTTAGACCGTCCATTGATCGTCACGGTGGAATAACCATCGCCCACATTGTCAATTACCGACGCTTCGTCGTCGAGTACTTCACGCAGTTGATCAAAATAGGCAATTTGCAAATTCGTACCCAGCTTGACACTACCCTCATCCGGTTTTATTTTCCCGAGCAGCAGTCGCAACAAGGTTGTCTTGCCCACACCATTAGGTCCAATTAAACCGATTTTATCCCCCCGCATAACAACGGTCGAAAAATCGTGCACGATCGGCAAGTCCGGATACGCGAAACTCAGCCCGTCAACCTTCGCCACTAGATTTCCACTGCGTTGTCCTTCTTGAATCTCGATCCGACTATTACCGGTCTTCTGCCGCCGCTCACTACGCTCTTCTCGCAATTTCTTGAGCGCTCGCACACGTCCTTCATTACGCGTACGACGGGCTTTGATTCCTTGGCGGATCCACACCTCTTCTTCCTTCAGTTTCTTGTCAAACAATGCGTTCTGTTTGTCTTCTGTTGCTAACGATGCTTCCTTGCGTTCCAAAAACGTCTCGTAGTCACACGACCAATCGAACATGCTGCCCCTGTCGATTTCAACAATTCGGGTTGCCAGGTTTTTAAGAAAAGTACGGTCATGCGTTACAAACAATATCGCGCCTTCCCAAACACTAAGAAACTGTTCCAGCCAATTGATTGCATCAATATCCAGATGGTTCGTCGGTTCATCGAGCAGCAAGAGGTCAGGGTTAGACACAATCGCTCGAGCCAGCAACACTCGACGTTTCATCCCAGAGGACATATCTTCAAACAATTGATCTAAATCAAGATTCATTCGCGCAGCGATTTGATCGACTTGGTAATCACGTTCCCAATCCTCTAATGATTCGTCAGTCACGCCCTTTGCAATGATTTCAGCAACCGATCCAGTTGTGTCACTTGGAACGTTCTGCTGCAGTAGCGATACCTTTGTATTGGGTTCAATGATTACCGCGCCGGCGTCTGGTTGTTCATCTCCAACGATCAAACGCATCAACGTTGTTTTTCCGGCGCCATTACGGCCCAGCAAACCTATCCGTTGACCTGCTTCGAAGCGGCAATGTACCGCATCAAGTAACGGCGGACCGCGATAACCGATGGTTAGGTCTTCTAGGACAACGAGCGACATAGGCCAACAAACTTACTAAACGTGAAAAAAACAACGAGCAGACGACACTACGTTGCTCGTAAGGGAAACGATAATGATAGCAACTGAATTGAATTACGTCACTTGCTAATTATGCAAATCGGCACGCCCCTAAAACGTTTTCGCCTATTCCCTAGCTTTGGCGTCTGTTTTATACTGGATGTTATGGTTAAGAATTACCAAATCTTGATGCTGCTTTTTGCTGGAATTACCGTCGTCCGAGGCGAAAATGTCGACGACGTTGATATATCTTTCACACGTGACGTCCGTCCCATCCTATCGCGTCGCTGTTTTGCATGTCATGGGCCAGATGCCGACGCCCGTGTTTCCGACATGAGACTCGATAAACGCAGCGGACTATTTGACCAGGAAATTTCCCCGGTCGTCCCACGGGACACAGCAGCTAGCGAAATTTACTTGCGAATCACGAATTCCGATCCAGATATTGCTATGCCGCCGGTCGATGCAAATTCACAAATAACCGATAAAGAACGTGAGATCATACGCCGTTGGATTGAACAGGGCGCGGTTTGGGAAAACCATTGGTCGTTTAGTCCTATAGCAACGCCGCGGCCATCCCGTAATCACACCCGTCCCCTAGGTGTCGTCCGCAGCAACCACCCAATTGACGCGTTTATTCGTTCCCGACATCAACCACACGGTCTCCGTTCTAACCTTCCAGCAACCCCCTACGTCCTTATTCGGCGACTCTATCTAGACCTCATCGGCCTACCACCAACTATTGCGCAAGCTGACCACTGGCGGGCAGTCGCCTTTACACCACGGGGCACGGTTAAACCTTCCCAATTCGCCGCGTTGGTCGACGAACTTATCAATTCAGAACAATACGGCGAACGCTGGGCCCGCCGCTGGCTCGATCTCGCCCGCTATGCTGACACCAACGGCTATGAAAAAGATCGCGACCGTAACATGTGGCCCTATCGAGATTGGGTTATCCAAGCAATCAATGATTCCATGCCATTCGATCAGTTTACGATCGAACAAATCGCTGGGGACATGTTGCCCGCAGCCTCTACCTCGCAACGAATCGCGACCGGATTTCATCGCAACACGATGCTCAATGAAGAAGGTGGTATCGACCCCTTAGAATTTCGATTTTATGCAATGACCGATCGGGTGGCGACAACTGGCACGACTTGGCTTGGACTAACTATCGGATGTGCTCAATGTCACACGCACAAATACGACCCAATCACCCATCGCGAATACTATCAACTGATGGCGTTGATGAACAATTCCGACGAACCCGAGCTAGATATTCCTGACGCCAAGCTTGACCAGCAATACCAAGCTAACCTCGCCAAGGCTCACCAACGTATGCAGGACTTGCCAAGTCACTGGCCAACTGGTGATTCGGATAAGGACAAGGCGTCTGCAAAAGACGTTATCGAACAGCGGTTTTCCAAGTGGCTTGCTCAACAGAGAACGCGTGTGCGAAACTGGACGACCATTAAGCCAGCCAAGTTCAGTGCTAACCTGCCACATCTCGAACTTGAGGGCGATGGCATAATATTTGCATCTGGGGATTCGACAAAGCACGACATTTACCACTTGGAATTTTCCGTTCACCTCGACAACGTAACGGCATTACGAATTGAAGCACTGCCTGACCCGCGCCTGCCCAATCGTGGCCCCGGCATGACCAATTATGAAGGCACCATTGGCGATTTTTTCTTGACGGAGTTTCAACTCGTGGCGGGCGACAATCAAATAGAATTTACTCGGGCAGAGCATAGTTACGCTAAAAACCGTTATGGTGACAAAGACACCTCTGCCAAAACAATGATCGATGGTGATATTCAGACAGGCTGGTCGGTACACAAGGGACAAGGGCAACGGCATGTTGCGGTACTACTCCCGGCGCGGCCGATACCGAGTGGAAAATGGACGCTCACCATGCACTTCGGACGGCACTTTTCCAGTTCTCTGGGAAAATTCCGCTTGTCCATCGCTACTGATGACAAACCATTATCTGCGAACGAATTACCCCCCGCGATTGAGCGTTTGCTTCTGATTGAGCCAACTTCGCTGAACAACGAACAACGTCAAGTGCTTAAAGACGAATTCCTGCTCAACGCCGAGGAACTCGCAGAACACGCCAAGAAGATTCGCGCATTACGTAAACGGTTACCTCGCCAGCGAGCGTTGGTGTTGCAACAACGCCCCACTTCAAACCCACGGGAAACCTACATTCATCACCGCGGAGAATACTTGAACACCAAAGGCGAATCCCTCAACGGTAGCGGACTCGATGCATTACATCCATTTGAAGGTAAGTTCAATGCTGACCGACTGGGACTCGCTCAGTGGCTCGTCAGCCCCGAAAACCCCCTCACCGCTCGAGTAGTCGTGAATCGGAATTGGCAGGCGTTTTTTGGTGAAGGGATCGTGCGGACACTTGACGACTTTGGGTTCCAAGGGCAACCACCATCTCACCCTCAATTACTCGACCACCTGGCCTCCTCATTAGTAGCAAACGACTGGTCGATTAAGTGGCTGCACAATTACATCGTAACGAGTGCGACATATCAGCAATCATCAATCGTGCATGCGGCTGAATACAAAAAGGATCCCAGCAATCAATGGCTCAGTCGTTTTCCCCGCACCCGCATCGATGCGGAGATCATACGCGATGCGAGTCTACTCAGCGCTGGTATATTATCTGACAAAATGTTTGGGCCGCCAGTCAAGCCACCGCAGCCCGCCGGCATCACGGAAACTGCGTATGGAAGCCCTAAATGGGAGGCTAGCGATGGTGAGGATCGATACCGCCGCAGCATTTACACCAAAGTAAAACGCACCGCACCGTTCGCCATGGGGCTGACGTTTGATGCACCCAGTGGCGAATTCTGTACAGCTCGGCGTGACAAATCAAACACGGCGTTACAAGCGTTGACGTTGCTCAACGATGTGATGTTTATGGAAATTTGCCAGTCCACGGCCGGGCAATTAACAAACGCGAATTCAACACTGGATTCTGGGGACAAAGCGATTGCCACCAATGCATTTCGACGAATTCTCACGCGCCCACCCACAGCAACGGAACTAACCGACATCCTTGCGTTCTATCACCGCCAACTCGCCGAGTTCAAATCCAACAAGGAAGCAACGCAGGCTGTGGTAGGTAAATCCGACAACGCGACCGCCCAGCGGGCTGCTTGGACAATGGTTGTCAGAGCGTTGTTGTCACTTGACGAAACCGTAACTAAGAACTGACCTATGCAAAACAATTCACTCCACCATCAAACAGCGGCAAACACTTCACGGCGACATTTCCTGCGGGATTGCTCCGTGGGTACTGGCAAAATTGCCTTGGCAAGCCTGTTGGCTAACGAGACGTTGCTGGCGAGTCCCAAATCAAATAAACCAACCGGGTCGCCCGGCAATATAGAAACCCATTTCCCGGGTAAAGCAAAGGCTGTGATCCATCTATTTATGGCCGGGGCTCCTTCTCAACTCGAGTTATTCACAGAAAAGCCGACGCTAGCCAAACTCGAAGGCCAACCACTTCCCGCCTCCATTCTTGGCGACCAACGGTATGCTTTTATTCAAGCGGACGCCGGGGTCTTGGGGCCACGGTTTAAGTTCGGCCACCACGGCGAGAGCAAGCAGGAATTGTCCGCAGTTTTGCCACACTTGGCAACCGTTGCTGACGACATCAGTATCTTCAACGCCGTTCACACGGATCAGTTTAACCATGCTCCGGCACAACTTTTCATGAACACTGGATTTGGCCAACCTGGTCGTCCGAGCATCGGGTCATGGGTCAAGTATGCTTTAGGTGCGGAAACAAACAATTTACCAGCCTACGTGGTTATGAACACGGGAGGGGGCGTTAGCGGTGGAGCAGGGCTCTATTCAAGCGGATTCTTGCCAACAGTGTATACGGGCGTATCCTTTCGCAGCAAAGGTCCACCGATTTTAAATGTCGAGACCCCAGCGGGCATTAGCGACAGTGCGCAACAAGCCACGTTTGACCTAATCAAGCGATTGAACCAACAGCAACTGGACATAATCCAAGATCCGGAAATTTCCACTCGCATCGCTTCCTACGAAATGGCCGCGAGATTGCAGCTTTCCGCGCCAGAGCTCATTGACCTAACACAGGAAACCCAAGAAACACTCGACCTCTATGGATGCGACCCGACCAAGCCTTCCTTTGCTCGCGCCTGTTTACTGGCACGTCGAATGGTTCAACGCGGCGTTCGCTTTATCAACATCTTCCACAGCGGCTGGGACGCGCATTCGGATGTCGAAGGAAACACAAAAAACAATGCGGGTAAGACCGACCAAGGTAGTGCTGCTTTGGTGAAAGATCTAAAACGACTCGGGCTGCTTGATGAAACCCTCGTAATTTGGGGCGGCGAATTTGGGCGGACTCCAATGATTGAACAGAACCCCACACTGGGCCGCAAAATGGGACGTGATCATCACCCGCAGGCCTACACCATGTGGATGGCCGGTGGTGGCATCAAACGAGGGTTCCACATGGGCGTAACGGATGAATTCGGTTTCCATCCAACCGCAGACGCCGTGCACGTTCATGATATCCAAGCCACCATTTTGGCGACGCTCGGCTTAGACCACGAACGCCTCACCTATCATCACGCCGGTCGTGATTTCAGGCTGACCGACGTGCATGGAGATGTCATCAAACAAGCGCTGGCGTAGAGGTAGTTTAAGACGAAGACAGATAAATTTCAGCAACAACAATGAAGGCGACGGCACCGTAGAGTGAGGTCACACTCACCGACGTTCCAGATCCCTAATGGTTTTAGCGAGAATTCCTTTCACATAACCGTTATACCGACCGTTTGGTGATCTTCCTCCGTTGGTGGGCATCGCTTTAATCTGTGATAGAGACGTAGCAAAGAGGCCGTCAAGCTTATCGATGGCGTTGAGCGCCATGATCGAGACGAATACATCTTGCTGTGGCGTCCACGGCGCTAGCTCGAGCAACGTCGCCACCGCCGTTTGAACTAAAGCGGAATCCTCAGAATACTTGGCCACCGCATAAGCCGCGGCTATCTGAGCGTACGGAGATGCGTCGTTCATTAGCGTCTTGAGTTCATTAACGGAAACCGCAACCGCTGGTGCCCCTCGATTCAAAATCCCCACAGCCGCCCAATAACGCACAGCCGAATCATCGTCGTCTATATATTTCTTCACGTCCGGCAATTCATCGACGTCTTTATGGGTCGCCCAATTTGCAGCCGTCATGATTCTTTCTAACGGATACAACTTGTCGTCATGCCCCATTTCATAGGGGGTCGTTCCGACGCTGCGGCTATGAATTTCACCTTCCGGCAAGAACCCGACATCGCGAATTTCCAAGCACCAGTTGTTAAGTGCCTTTCTTAATTCCTTTAACTTCTTAGATGCTGCGGTGGACCCAACCAAGTTATTAACTTCGTCCGGATCATTTTGCAAATCATATAACTCTTCGGTTGGTTTCAAACCCCAAAAATGTTTTTGCGGTTCCGCCAGGAGTCCTTTATCAAAATCCCGTTTCCAAGCGGCCGTTGAAGGTGTCACAAAGTTGTACGCCACATATTGACCATAGATAAAATGTGGATTGTAGTTGCGAATATAATG
>DTSG01000491.1 GCA_012965455.1 Planctomycetaceae bacterium
TGGGTGGCAGCGCTCCAAAATACACGGGGCAAAACGTTATCAATCCGATAGCCGCAATAGCTGCGATGTCCATGCTACTTGACGAAAGCGGACACACTGAATCTGCCATGCGTATTACCGCTGCTATTAAAACCGTAACCGGAACCAAAATGGAATCACAAGCCGCCGGACGCATGGGCTATTCGACGAGCGAAGTTGGCGATCTCGTCTGTGAAAACCTCTAAGCTGTGTGCCGCGATCAACTGTTCAGAAACGGCGCCCACGCATCGAACTTGTCGTTCGCTTGGTTAATCGGCAGAGCGGCAAATCCTTCGGGTTTGTGAGGTT
Source organism: Planctomycetaceae bacterium (assembly GCA_012965455.1). Taxonomy (GTDB): domain Bacteria; phylum Planctomycetota; class Planctomycetia; order Pirellulales; family Pirellulaceae; genus UBA721. Next base: position 328 of record DTSG01000491.1, read on the forward strand.
TGTTGAGTAGTTTCATATGGGCTTGCTTAGGTGTACGCCCACCTTTACTCGTGTTGCAGCGAACGCAACTACAGACAATATTCTCCCAACTCGTCCCACCACCTTGACTGCGAGGGATCACGTGATCGAGGCTCATTTTACTCAGCGGAATATGCTTGCCACAGTATTGGCACTGTTGGTTATCACGAGCGTACAAGTTGCTGCGATTAAAACGTAACGTCGACTTTGGCACTTGATTAAACTCAGTTAGTCGCACAATACGAGGCACTTCAATGAGCTGTCGCGGCGCGCGAATCCAATCCGTACGAGGAGCATCTCCGAGCCCGTGTTCTTGCTCATCTTCATGACGTAATTGACTAAGTGCTTGCCAATTAGAAAAACTATAGTTGTAGAATGACCCGTCTTCGGTATCAATCACTTCTGCCACATCACGATAAAGCAAAATAAATGATTGACGAGCAGTGATCACTTGCATCGCCATATAAAAACGATTCAACAAGAGAACCTGTGCGTTGAGACCTTGCCTGTCAGACGCAATCATGCGTCATCTTCCTTTCCGCTGTGATTAAAACCGAGGTGATCGGAATACTAATCTTTCGCAAGTAAGCAGTTCATTCTACCGACTCGTTATAGCCGAGGCAAACAAATCTAACACAATTCACAACCCCCGCTAATGACCGTCGCAAAAAAACTATACCCAATGTTGTTGCATTTTATAGGGCCAACATATTACGATAGAAGAGTAATGAGAAACAGAGGCGACACGGATGCTCGCTAACCACTCCTTATCAAATATCTGTTTCTTCATAGATTCTCTTTCGAGGACAACAAACGGATGATTCATTACTCGTGTGATCGCTGCAAACGACCAATCAACCCTAAAACCGACCTGCGGTATGTGGTGCGATTAGAAACACAGGCCATGATGGACTTGCCTGACTTTCAAGATTCTGAAGATGAACGAGATCACCTTTTGGAGATCGAAGAACTGCTTGATGAACTAGGCGAGACCGAAGCCAGCAACTGTAGCGATGACTATAAAAAACTTCGCTATGACCTCTGCTCAAACTGCCACGAAGAATTCATCAAAAACCCAATCAGCGGTGATCGATCCAACCGCGTCGGATTTAGCCAAAACTGAAACCGAGCGATACTCTCACCATTTTTTGGTCGGGCTGCTCACCCGATGAATGATCGGGGCTGCCTCAACAAAAAAGCCCTTAGCATTTCCCGCTAAAGAATGCTAAGAGCTTTAAGCTCGATCGTGATTCTAACAACAATTGCTAAACCAATGGCTCTTTTTGCTCAGTGATAACCGGGGTCGTCAACGATAATTCAGCATTGAGTGCCGTGAAGCCTTCTTGACCTTCTGGAATATTTTCATCCAGGAAAATAGCTTCCACTGGGCATTCCGGAACACATGCTTCACAGTCGATGCACTCTTCTGGGTGGATATAAAGCATTTGTTCGCCTTCGTAAAAACATTCTACGGGGCAAACGACAACACAGTCTGTGTACTTACAGCCAAAACAGGCTTGGCAAACAACATGCGTCATGAGGGTAGTCCTCCTAACAAGTGCCCTGACGGGCGATATACGGCAAAAAAAATATACGGCTAGAAAATCAATCGACCAAAAACAGCGAGAATTTGAAGAAATAACTTTCTAAGTCGCAGTTTAATCGAAAAACATATCGCTGCACTAGCACGAAGACACTATCTTTTGATGAAAAACTGTATTTTTTCAGGGGTAGTTTCCCGTTGCCATCAGCTCCAGCATCGT
>DTSG01000492.1:0-21690 GCA_012965455.1 Planctomycetaceae bacterium
AGAGCCTTTGTTTCCGAGGGGCCGTCAAAGTAGTTGAGGTTTTGATAAAAGAAATTGTTGGCAAGCATCAGTTGCTGGTAAATGGTCGACTCGGCGAGTTGCTCGTAATCCTCTGGAAGCAGTATCCAAGCACCTGCGAGTAATGTCACCACGACAACGACAAAGGCCGCGGGAACAATGCGCTTGATGCGGCGACCCCAGAACCTCGCCAGACTGAATTGCTCCCTTTGTTGATTCTTGATGATCAGACCAGTTATCAAAAATCCAGAAATCACAAAGAACACATCGACGCCGATATATCCACCGGAAAAACCGCAGTCTGCGTGAAACAGCAGTACCAACAGCACAGCGACTGCTCGTAATCCATCGATATCACTGCGGTATTTTATAGGAAGCACTGTTAAAATGGTCTGTAACTAGAATGGTCTGATTTATTCCGTTTCTGTATAAATAACAAAACGCCCAATTCAGCAATATCCCATTTACGCGATGTTCAAATGATGCACAGCACAGGCTCGGTCGAAATAGACAAACCGATTGAAGACGTTTTCATCTGGACCAATGAAAGTGTAGCGAAATGGAGTGAAATCGTAGTAGAAGATGAAGTGATAAACCGGACCCCAGATATTGTGGGATCAACATTTCGTTCTAAAACCGATGACGATGGGTATATCGTGGAACTGGAGGGTGTTGTGACGGAATATGACGCTCCGTACTTTAGCGCCGTGAAAATGACGAGCAAATCGTTTGATATTATTGCGGAGTATACCTTTGATGATTTAGGTGGCAGTACTCGTGTGACTCAAGATAGCTTTGTGACAGGCAAGGGCTTCTTTCGCTGGATGTTTTTATTTTTTGGGTGGCTGATGAAAAAGAAGAGTTGTGAAGTAGCGCAGAAAGAGATGGAAAACCTTAAGAAGTATTGCGAGTCGCAGCCAGGGGCTACCAATGAGCAGAAATGACCACCGGTGTTTTATTTTGTTTTAGGGGGGCCGTAGCCGGGTTTAGGTTTTCCGGAGTCATCGAGTTTATCGCAGGCCCACAACATGCCGCGGGTGACGAGGTCGAGATAGACATCGGTGCTCATGGTCTCGTTGTGATGACCAATCGTAGTGCCAAAGACTTTACCTTTTCCGATGGTGTTGGTCCAAATGCAAGTATGATCTTTTTGGGTGTCTTCGCCAAATGCGGTTGCCAGCGCTTTGCAATTGGGCCACATCTTGTCAATCTTATAGAGCTCCCCATTGGGTGTATTCCAGACTTTCGGAAATCCCTGCATGATGGGATGCTTGGCTTGTAGATTTCGAACTGCCAAGGGACGATGTTTTTCATGGCTAAAGGAACTTACGCCGATGACTTTTCGCCAAGCATCTGTTTTGGCATGACGATAGCTGTGCACGGTGCAGTGGATAATGACCGCTGGTACTCCAGCGTAATGTGCTTGAGCAACGCGTTCCACAAAAGCGACATCCGTTACCCCACCAAAACACTGGTTGTGTACAACGATATCGTACTTGGCTGCCCAGTCCGGAGATTTGAACAACTCAATCATTTGGTTGCGATCCTTACCGCCCTGATGAGCGATCGTCCACTGGATATTTGCTCGCGCTGCGATGCCTTTCTCGAGGATGCTTTTTTGGTTGTCATAATCATGACTGCTGCCACCTGTAACCATGAGTACTTTGAGAGGTGCGACTTTGCTTTTGGTAGCAGTCGTTTCAGCTGCGGTCGTTTGCCCAGCAACCAAGCAAACCATGCCTGCTGCAAGTGCTAAACCAAAGAAGATATTTATTCGCTTGTTCTGACGATGAATCATGGCGTGTGAATTTCCGATTAGACGAATGATGAAGTAGTTTACGTGCTTTGTTTTATTTTAACGGGAAGTGACGTCCTGCGGCTGCTTGCCGGCATAAAAAATGGTTTGTTTAAAAGTTATACGAAGGCTGCAGTCATTATTGAGCCGCTAATAGGAAAAAAACGTCGGCGGCAATGTCACAACATATCGAGGCTGGAGTAAAATACTGGGGGTCGAGGATTACCTGCTGAATAGCAATAAGACAAACAAAAACTATATTCACATAACGAACCAATGAGATTTACGAGAATCAACATGAATCAGCAATGCAATTGGCGTTCCCTATTTTCACTTGTGATTTGTTTCGCATTTGCGGGAATTATACAGTCAGCGGAACCGTTGCAATATAATCGAGACGTGTTGCCGATACTGGCAGAAAATTGCTTTGCTTGTCATGGTGCGGATAGCGCAGCGCGAAAAGCGGATTTGCGGTTAGACCAACGTGATGTGGCAATCGACTTAGGCGCAATCGTCCCTGGCCAACCTGATGACAGTGAATTGCTCAATCGCGTGTTGACTGACGACGCCGAACTGATCATGCCGCCGGCGGAACTTAAGAAAACACTTACTGCGGAAGAAAAAGAAATCCTCAAGCGTTGGATTTCCGCAGGGGCCGAATACCAGCGACATTGGTCGTTAATTGCACCACAGCAACCGGAACTACCCAAGGTACGTAAAAAGAGTTGGGTCAGGAATGATATTGATAGATTTGTATTGGCTCGCTTGCAGCAAGCAGGTTTATCACCCGCCGCCGAGGCCACACCTGCTAAATTGTTTCGACGAGTGCATTTAGACGTTACTGGCTTGCCGCCGTCCGCAGAAGATGTTGCTGCATTCGTTGCGGCTTATCGTGGTAACAAAGAAAACAAAGACAAAGTGCTTAGTAATTGGATTGATCAATTGATGCAGACGTCAGCGTGGGGTGAGCACCGTGCTCGGTATTGGCTTGACGCAGCTCGCTACGGCGACACACATGGCCTGCACTTTGATAACTATCGTGAAATGTGGCCTTATCGCGATTGGGTGATTCGCTCGTTCAATACCAATCAACCGTTTAATCAATTTACCGTTGAGCAAATTGCAGGTGACTTGCTGCCAAAACCATCAACAGACCAACTCATTGCGACTGGATTCCAGCGCTGCAATATTACCACGAACGAAGGTGGTACGATTGACGAAGAAAATCTTGCCAATTACGCTGCGGACCGAGTGCAAACGATCGGTTGGGTCTATTTTGGATTAACGACGAACTGTGCTCAATGTCATGACCACAAGTTTGATGCGATGACGATGAAGGACTATTATTCACTGGCAGCATTCTTCCGTAACACGACGCAAGGTCCCAAGGATGGGAATATCAAAGATGGTCGCGGTCCAGTCATTAAGGTCCCGTTGGAAGCAGACAGAGAACGAATCGCAGAATTACCGGCGGAAATTGCAGCGGCCGTGAAGTCTCGCGATGCGAGAAAACTTGAGACACCGGCTGGGTTTAATAAATGGCTCGATGTCACGGAACAAGAAACCGTCCTGCTAGAATTACCTACGAAGGGATTGGTTGTTAACCTTCCGCTAAACGAAGGTTCGGGAAACACAGTTACAAATCAAATCGCAGATGCAGCACCCGTAAAGGCAACTGGAAATGTGACCTGGGTCGCTAATGGACGGACGGCCTCGGCACCAGTTATTAAAGCGGGCAATACATTTGAGCTTGGCGGGTTGGGAGACTTCGAAAAGGATCAAGCATTCAGTTATGGTGCTTGGGTTAAAACTGCAAAGGCTGATGGGGGCAGTGGAATCATTGCTCGGATGGACGAACAAGCCAAACATCGTGGCTGGGATTTATGGCAAGACAGAGGCGAGTTTGCCGCGCATTTGGTTCAAGAATGGCCAGATAATGCAATTAAGGTTATCACCACGGGTGCTAAAGTAAAGGCTGGGAAATGGCAACATGTGTTTGTGACTTATGATGGAACTGCCAAGCCAGAGGGCATCAGAATATACGTTGACGGCGTGGAAACTAAGTTGACCGTTGCTACCAACAACATCAAACCGGACGCAACGATTCGTACCAAGACGCCATTGCGAGTGGGACAGCGTAGTCAAGGCGCTGTTTTTGAAGGTGGCAGCGTGCAAGATGTTCGCATCTATGATCATCAATTATCGGCACAAGACGTCAAGACGATCGGTGCAGCGGTACCACTGCAGGATATTTTCTCGATTGCTCAGGCAGACCGCAGTAAAGAACAAACCCAAACCTTGTTGAATCACTATTTGAATAACATTGACCCACAATTTCCAAAATTACAGGCAGCGGTAACGGCGTTACAACAGGAACAAACGGCGATTAACGCTCGCAGTCCCGTGACGCATGTGCAAGTCGAAAAACAAGATTCGGAGGCGATGGCTCATATTTTGATGCGAGGTGAGTATGATAAAAAGGGTGAACAAGTATCGGCTGCCACGCCCGCTTCGTTGCATCCATTTGCAGACGATTTACCGAATAATCGTCTGGGATTGGCTACGTGGATTGTTGATCCAGCGAATCCACTTACGCTACGAGTTACGGTTAATCGCTTTTGGCAAGAAATCTTTGGCCGTGGAATTGTAACCACACCTGAAGATTTTGGTGTGATGGGTGCGGATCCAAGCCATCCGGAGTTATTGGATTGGTTGGCACTTGAGTTTCGAGATAGTGGTTGGAACGTGCAAAAGCTGTTTAAGTTAATGCTGACCAGTGCGACTTATCGCCAAGCGGCGACTATAACTCAACGGAAGTTAGAGTTAGATCGCGATAATGCATTGTTGTCGCGTGGTCCTCGTTTCCGCATGGACGCAGAAATGGTACGAGACTATGCCCTCGCTGTAAGCGGGTTATTGTCACGCAAAATGTATGGGCCAGGTACTAAGCCATATCAACCAACAGGTATTTGGGATGTGGTAGGCTTATCCGGTGGCGATACTCGAAATTATGTTCAAGACAAAGGCGAGAATCTATATCGCCGTACGGTATACCACTTTTGGAAACGAATGGCAGCACCGCCAAATATGGTGGCGTTTAATGCACCAAGTCGCGAGTATTGTGCTGTGAGTCGAGAACGAACAAATACACCCCTACAAGCTTTAATTACATTAAATGACCCACAGTTTGTCGAGGCCGCTCGAAAACTCGCTGAACTTGCGCTTCTTGAAACAGATGGCAGCGACCAAGCAATGATTGACTTTATCACTGATCGTGCGCTCAGTAGAGCCTTGAAAGATCGCGAAATAGAGATTGTTCAAGCCAGTAAACAGCATTTGCATGAGTATTATCAAGCCCATGTAGATGATGCGAAATCACTCTTGGCAGTGGGTGAATCGAAAGTTGATGAATCGATGGACGATGTAATACTGGCAACTTGGACGATGGTTTGCAATCAGATCTTAAATTTAGATGAAGTCCTTAACAAGTAAGAACTGTAAAGTAATCAACGAACAGAGACCAATAGAAAATATTACCCGCAGCCCGCTTAAGGTGTATTGGAAGATCCTATGAATATCATCGAAGAATACAAAACGTTGCAAACTCGGCGACAGTTTTTCTCACAGGGCAAAAATCTGTTAGGGACGGTCGCTCTCGGTTCACTGCTGGGAAGTGCTACGTCCGCAGCAGCGGGTGAAGGCGTTGTTAAAACTCACTTTCCCGCTAAAGCGAAACGAGTGATTTATTTGCACATGGTTGGCGGTCCGGCTCAGATGGATTTATTCGATCACAAACCCAAGATGAAAGATTTTTACGACAAAGATCTACCAGATTCGATTCGTAAAGGTCAACGACTGACGACCATGACTAGTGGCCAAAAAAGGTTCCCCATCGCGCCCTCGAAATTCAAGTTCGGACCGGCAGGGGAATGTGGCCTGATGATGAATACGGAACTGTTACCTAATCTAGCAAAGAAAGCGGACGACATTTGTTGGATGCGGACGCTGCACACCGAAGCGATCAATCATGAACCAGCGATCGCCGCGATGCAGACAGGAAACCAAGTACCGGGTCGTCCGTGTTTAGGGTCATGGGCCTCGTATGGATTAGGATCTGACAACGAAAATCTTCCTGCATTTGTTGTGTTAGTTGCAATTCCTAGTAATCGTGACCAAGAGCAAGCGATCTCTTCTCGGTTGTGGGGTAGCGGGTACTTGCCGGGTGAACACGCGGGCGTCTCATTCCGCAGTGCCGGTGATCCGATTCTATATATTAATAATCCTGACGGCGTGCCTGCAGCGATCCGCAAAAGTACGATCGACAATATCAACGCTTTAAATGAAATTAATTTTAAAGCGGTCGGTGACCCAGAAACGCAAACTCGGATTCGGCAATATGAGATGGCGTTTAAAATGCAGGCTAGTGTGCCTGAGTTGACGGATTTAAGTACGGAGTCGGATCATACGTTCAAGTTGTACGGTGAAGAAGCGAAGAAGTTGGGTACGTTTGCCAATACCGTCTTGATGGCTCGGAGATTGGCTGAACGCGGTGTACGCTTTATCCAGATTTACCACAACAATTGGGACCATCACGGTAATGTAGCAGGACGTATGCCGAGCCAATGTAAAGATGTGGATCAACCCTGTGCAGCGTTGATTGAAGACTTAAAACAACGCGGGATGTTTGATGATACGCTAATTATCTGGGGTGGCGAGTTCGGTCGCACGATCTATTCGCAAGGAAAATTATCGATGACGAATTATGGTCGCGATCACCACCCTCGATGTTTCAGCATGTGGATGGCTGGTGGTGGTGCCAAGGGCGGTACAATCTATGGCGAAACAGATGACTTCGCCTACAACATCGTCAATAATCCGGTCCACATTCGTGATTTCCATGCAACGGTCCTGCACCTGCTAGGTTACGACCACGAACAATTGTCATACAAGTATCAAGGCTTGAATCAACGACTCACTGGAGTGCTGCCGGCACATGTCATCAAAGAGTTAGTGCTCTAGAGAATTTACAACGTGATGGTGTTGTTATGATTCGACCGACTATAGGTTTAACGTTATTTCTAATACTGCTTAACTGCGCGTTTGCTGCGGACCCGATTGCGATTGCCCATCGCGGGCTGTTAAGGCATGCCCCCGAGAATACCCTGCCTGCGTTTGCTGCGTGTCTAGAATTGCGTATGGGAATTGAACTCGACATCCGCACGACTTCTGATGGTCATCTTGTTGTCATACACGATGATAATTTACAACGGACAACAAATGGTCCGAACAAGTCGATCCGCGACGTGACTTTGGCCGAAGTCAAAAAGCTGGATGCTGGAAGTTGGTTTGATGTTGGATATCAAGCCGTACAGGTACCCACTTTAGAAGAGACGTTTAAGTTGATTCAAAAACGGAAACAAGGTCCGACGATTATTGCATTGAATATAAAACAAATCACCCGCGATGGTGAACGGAAATTAGTTGCCCTGATGGTCAAGTATGACATGCTTGACAATTCTTTTGCATTTGATCAAAGCCGGGAAGTGAGTGAGCGTCTCAAACAAATTAATCCACGTGTACGGATTGGTCAAAATGTAAACCGAGCGTCGGTCACCGAAAGGCTTGAGGAAGATTTCCTAGACGTATTTTTGTTGACCTATACCCCCACCCGAGAAGATGTCGATCGATTGCATCAACACCACAAGCAAGCTCTATACAACTACGCGGGAGCTGGTGAGAACCGGCGGAACCCCAGTGCTTGGCAGCAAACCCAAGCAGCAGGTGTCGATGGAATGTTGACAGATTATCCGACATTGAGTCAGCAAGTGTGGCGGGCAAATAAATCTCAACCTGACGAGACGGCCGAAAAATAATTTGTTCTCTTAGGGAACCGCATTAATATCCGGAGCCTCCAGCCCAAGTAGATGTTTTCTGAAGAAATCCTTGCGACGTCTGTCTCCATACCGGCCACCGTCACCATGTCCGCCGCCGGGAATAACAATCAATTCGAAGTCCTTATTGGCTTTAATCAGCGCTGCGGCAAGCCGCATCGTTGACTCAGGCGGCACATTTTTGTCAAGTTCTCCGACGATCAACATCAATTTTCCACGTAGGTGATGGGCATTGTCGATATTCGAGGAAGCCGCATAATGCGGTCCTACGGGATAGCCCATCCACTGCTCATTCCAGGAGGCCTTGTCCATCCGATTGTCATGACAGCCACATGAAGAAACAGCGACCTTGTAGAAATCTGGATGAAACAACAACGCACCGGTAGAGCTCTGTCCCCCGGCCGAACCTCCATATATCCCCACCCTGGAAGTGTCATACCATTTATATTTTTCCGCGACAGACTGATGCCACAAGATCCGGTCTGGAAAACCGGCATCTTTGAGGTTGTGCCAGCAGACGTCATGGAATGCTTTGGAGCGGTTGGCGGTGCCCATTCCATCCATTTTAACGACGACGAATCCCAAATCCGTCATGGACGAATAACGATTTCCAGAACTGAACTGTTTGGGGACATAGGAACTGTGAGGACCGGCATACATATGTTCCAACACGGGGTAGATTTTGGTGGGATCAAAATCCCGGGGGCGGTAAATAACTCCCCAGATATCCGTCTCTCCATCCCGACCCTTGGCAGAAAAGACTTCCGGAGGTTTCCAGCCTGTCGCTTCCAACTCTCGGGTGTCTGCCTGCTCAAGCTCACAGACAAGGCGACCGTTCCCCACACGTCGCAACTCATGCACAGGTGCCATGTCAACGCGGGAGTAAGAATCAATGATGAACTTGCGGTCCGGTGAATAAACAATTTGGTGGTAACCGTCGCCCTCGGTCAGCGCTGTCAGCCCGCTGCCATCAAAATTAACTCGATAATACTGAATGAAATACGGATCCTGTTTTGCATTTCTACCCGATCCACGAAACCAAATTTGCCGTTTTTCTTCATCGATGCGGTCAACCGCACGGACAATGTATTCACCCTCGGTGATTTGTTTCTTCGTCTTACCCGACGCCACGTCGATCAGATAAAGGTGTCGCCAGCCATCCTGCTCCGAGAGATAGATGATTTCATTCGTCTGTTTGAGCCAGTTCACAAGTGGCACGCCGAGGTTTTGAACATGCTCGGTCCAAATAAATGTCTCGCTCACCTCGTCGATAATATTACGCGTCGCACCGCTGAACATATCAATTTCGATGACCCGTAAACGTTGGTGGCCACGGTCGATTTTCTGGTACCGGACAAACCGCCCGTCGGGGGTCCAGCGGAGGCGTGGATTACGAAAATCAATCAGGCCAACTGCCGGCTTAACCTGAAGTTGTTTTTTTAAATCGAACCAATTCAGCTCATACGTCGTGAATTTATCACCCGGCAGCGCATATCGCCGTGTCTGCAACTTCGCCCGTCCCCCCTCGTTTGGCGATGACTCGATCAGATGAACCTGCCCCACTTCGTCCGGCTGAACACGAAAGGAAATGAGGTTGTTTGAGTTCGCTGCCCAGTACACAGATTGATAACCGTTATCTGTCTTTCCGTCGGTGCTAAGTTGAATCGGTTGTTCTTCTCCTTTGACAGCCCGTACATAAACATTGTGTTCGTGAATATAAGCCCGCCATTGTCCATCCGCTGAAATGTCACGACTTGCCTGATACGGTTTGGTTGGTTCCGCCCGCTGAACCGGAGAATGATTTGATTCTGATTTTGGCTGTTCGGGTGCGTCCACTGGCTTGTCAATTTTTGTAAGCTTCTGAGTTTTCAAGTGATACTGAAAATATGTGCCCTTGATTCGAAATGTAGATAGGTGATTTGATAGATCAAATCTCAATTGCTCAAGCGGAAGACGTCCCGCCACCACATCATTCACCCCTGCCTCCTCAAGTAACATAGCCAGTTGCGAATGATCAAATGCTAAACGACGGTTCCCCTTCTTCAAGTCAACTAGGACAAACTCCCGCAGACCCTTCGCCAGATCATTGCGATACCAAAAATGGGAGTTGTCTGCGGACCATTGGGGCTTAATCTGGCTTTTATAGACCTGCGCGTTCGCGTTTCCGGCTAGACTCAGACTCATCAAAATAAACAGAATTAACCGATTCATGAATCGACATGGATGAATTGATTTATGGGAAGACATCTTCATTCAATTACTCTTATTGTTAACGGCATTGGTTAGATAATGGGCGTGTTGGATCGTCAACGCTGCAACCACACTAGGCTTTGGATGTCGACTATTATAACACCGGACACCGGATCAATACATAAACCATACTCCGGTTCAAAGATCCGTAAGAAGGTTCACTCGCAGTAACCACCGACCAGCTTGCTGCCGGTAAGCTGTCGCAAAGTTGAATATTGAACTCGCGTCGCTTAAACTGAATATTCCAATTAGCTATTGAAACCAGTCGTGACAGTACGGGAGCTTTGAAGCTGGATTAGTTACAGAGTTTGCGAATCAATAACAGTTCTATTAGTTTGTGAGAAAAAAATGATCATGAAAAAACACGAGTGGATATCCAAAACAGTTTTTACTGCTGTGCTGACAGCGCAGCTCTTTTGCTACGGTTCGGTCACGGTTGCCCAGGAAGAGCCAAAACCAGGCACTCAGGTGTTTCAGCATTTGGAAATAAAACAAGGCGACACAAAGGCAAACATCCATTATTGTCTTTTTCTTCCCGAGTCATATAAGAAGACCAAAGCATGGCCTTTGATGCTGTTCTTACATGGCGCAGGGGAACGTGGTGATAAGCTGGAGTTGGTCAAGAAATGGGGTCCTGCAAAACGTGTAGGTCAGGAAAAAGATTTCCCCTTTGTTGTTGTCTCTCCACAATGTCCCAAAGGTATATTTTGGAATGCGACTCATTTATATGCGTTGGTCGAACATATAGCGAAAACTCAAAAAATTGATCGGTCACGAATCTACTGCACGGGTCTGAGTATGGGGGGGTATGGTACTTGGACACTGGTTGCGAAATATCCGAAGTTGTTTGCTGCGGCCGTACCTATTTGTGGCGGGGGGAATCCAGCCACTGCTGAGCGTCTTATAGATATTCCGATCTGGGCTTTTCATGGTGACAAAGACAGCGTCGTTCCCGCCTCTCAAAGCACGGCAATGGTGGAAGCGATCAAGAAACTGGGCGGGGAGAAAGCTAAAATGACGATTTATCCTGGTGTGAATCACAATTCTTGGAGTCAGACGTACGCGAACAAAGAAGTCTATGAGTGGCTACTCTCACACCGCCTGAAATTGTCCAAGCCTAAAAAGTAGACGAACGGACGTCGACAAAAAATGCACAAAAGTCTACTGGGAATCGCCCGGCCAGGCAGCTTGTTTCACGGCGGGCTTTTGGCGCTAAGCCATGTTAATTGTGAGTCTAGCGGCCAATAAGATTTGCCTTGATGGCAGCGTAGATCGTCGCTCCGATTTGTTTGTAACCTGCGGCGTTCGGGTGCACTCCGTTATTTACCGGATAGCCGTCGACTGTATCCAAATTCAATTGAGTGGCAATGATAAACAAAGGTTCATCTTGTTTTTGTGCAGATTGTACGAAGGCTATTTGTCGTTGGACGAGTTGGTGTTGAATTCGTTTCCAACCCCAGCGGGTATAGCGATCCTGATAGTTGGCTTGAAAGGCCTCCTGCCGTGAATTTCCCGGTGTTGTTAAGCAGATGCCAATGCGTGCCTGTGGAGCAGCTGACCGCAAAGCTGCTAACAAGATATCAGCGTGCCCAAACATGGAATCGACTCGACTGTTGATAGAGGCAGGATCATTCGAGTTGGCACTAAAACAATCATTGATTCCCAGCATGATCACAATAATATCAGGGACTTCACCATCACATTCCTCCTTGAAATACTTGGTCACATTGAGTTTTGGTTTCCCTGCTGAACTTTGATATACAAACGGACTGCTTCTCTTTTTATATGTTCCATCAGGATTAGGCTCAAAGTGGCTTGCAAATCGTTGCCAAGTCCAGCCACCGTACCCTTCATGAGCCACACCATCTGCGGCGGAGTTTGGTTTATGAGTCCCTAGCATTTTCCAGGGTGGATTATTTGGTTGCGACAAAAGGCGAGCAACTTCGTTGCAGTACGTTGTCGCATGAGTCAGGCTGTCGCCCACTATTAACAGCTTAAACGGTTCTTGTGATTCGGATTTTGCGGGGATGACCCGAACGATAGATGCGACCTTTGCTAGGGGGGCGCCGTCCAACGCATTAACTTGTAACGATAATGGGTGGTCGCCTAGTTGTTGTTCAGTTGCTGTTAATGTCCAACGCTTAGTATGCGTCGTACCGAGATCGCAGGTGAACTTGAATTGATAAGCAGTGGTGTCTTTTACTAAGACGATATTGTCGAAGTAAATATTTGTTTTAATTCCTGCAACGGCGTAGATAATCGGCGGCAGTGTGGTTTGTAAATCTTCGCCCGCGTGCGCTGTTTTCAGTGGAACAGTTTGTCCCACGATGAAGGTCATCAATAGCAGTGACAGTAGAGATTGATATCGAGATGGTTTCATAATACGTACTTTCCATTTATCAAAATCAATTATGCCAATCCAAGATCCGCCAGTAGTTGTTTTAACGAATTGCGCTCTTTGTCAGGATGAAACATCTTTGCTCGTTTCAGGCAGTAATCATGCAGTTGTTTATAAAAAATTGTGTTTGTTTCTGCTTGCCATAATAATGCGGCGAGTGCCACCGTATCTCCGATTGGAAAATATCCTGGATAATCCTTGCCAAGCATGCCTAATGACCCGGAAATATGAGTTGATAGAACTGGGGTTCCTGCGACAATCGCTTCGGAAATCACATTGGCCCCCCCTTCCATCTTAGACGAGACCACCAATACCCGACTGCGCGCGATTGCTTTGAGCGTGAGATGCCGTGTCAAACTTCCGCGCCAGGTATAACGGCTGTTGATTAGTTCCTCACGGTTTGCCCGGGTATTCATCGAGGGAGTCAGCGCGGCACCAATATGTGTCACCACGATCCGCGAGGCATCTGGTAGGAGTCGCGAAGCCATGGCCGTTCGAAAAGGGTCTTTTACAGTACGTAAATTACCAACCACAGTCACTTCAAAGTTGTGTTTTAGCGGTTTACAAAAAACTGCTGGAGGCTTGGCGGATTGTAGGATTGTAACCGTTTTCTGCTGATATTCATCCGTCAGAGCGTGCATCCCGAAGGGTTGCAGGACCACAAGTCGTTTTGCCAAATCCAGGGAATGTTGGGCCGCTTGGTTGCCCACAATATCTTGATAAAGATCCGTTCCGGTTAAGACAACCACGATAGGCACGTGTGGGAATTGCTTGGCCATGCGTCTAATGCCCACAGCATTTTTCCGTGCATGCAGAGCGATCAGGAGATCGCAAGCCACGGGTTTAGGATCGGAGGTGATCTGAAAGTCATGCCCCATGGCTTTCAGAAGCCCACGCCACCGCTGGGAAGTTACTAAATTTCCACCGGTACCATACTTGAAATTTGGGGTTAGGCATCGGATTTTCATGGGCAGCAAGCGTGTTGCATGGATAGGGCTGAGACCATTGGGCGAAGGTTTTATTCCAGAGTAAATGTCGGCAACGATACGACCTGCCCACCTTGCATTGCAGATTCATGGGCACAGATTCCAACGCAGGTCCAATTAGCGCTAGTCACAGCATTTGGCAGTGGGTCGCGGTTTTCAAGCAGGGCCGAGACAAATTCATTGACAAGATGTGGGTGTGATCCGCCGTGGCCACCACCTTGTACGAATGAAAGGTGATCGGCATCTTCGATTGTTTGAGTGAACTTTTGAATTTCGGCAGGAAGTAGATGTGCGAAATCCGGTACGCTTACACGTTCGGGTATTTCATGCTCGGCTTTTTTAGCAGTGTGAAGCACATGTTCGTCACCTTCGACTAATGTCCATTCAAAGCTCTTTTTGGTGCCATAAACATCAAAACTTTCACGATATTGTCGCGCAGTGTCGTACAGAAATCGCCAAATTTGAGCAGAGACATCGCTGTCGGCTATTTTGATATGGCATGATTCAACAGCAAACGGACTGCCGGATTTTTCACGGATATCATCTCGAACCGTGCCGGAACCAAAGCATGAGACATATTCCGCTTTGCCATCGACGAGTCCCAGAATAGGACTGACGACGTGTGTTGCATAATGCATGGGAATCATTTTTTCCCAGTACGAGGGCCAACCGTCCATATCCTGAGGGTGCGAGGCCTTCATGTATTGGATTTTCCCGAGTTCTCCGCGGTCGTAGAGATCTTTGATATAGAGGTACTCGCGACTATAGACGACGGTTTCCGCCATCATGTACTTGAGTCCAGTTTCTGCAACGAGGTTACAGATTTGATCGCATTCTTCGATGGTGGTTGCCATCGGCACGGTACACATTACATGCTTGCCAGCCTTTAACGCTTCCATACTCATCCAAGCGTGATCATCGATCGGGCTGTTGATATGGACAAAATCAACACGGGGGTCCGCAAGTACGTCTTCAAATTCCGTGTATCGCTTTTCAATTCCCAGTGCATCGCCGACTTTGTTGAGCTCCACTTCATTGCGGCGACAAATTGCAGCAACATGGGCATTTGGGTGCGCTTGATAAATGGGCAGAAATTCTGCTCCGAATCCTAAGCCGACCATAGCGACGTTGACAGGTTTTTGGTTATCGGATGTTTCGTCCATATCTGGAATCTCTGTGGGAAAAGATTGTAATTTGATGTTAGTTCCTTTTGTGCGGTCTATTTTGACAGCGCACAGCCGGTTTTTCAACTACGTAGATTACAGTTGGCTAAATGGAGTCTGCTAGGTTTTAGTTAATTTGTCCAACGCAGCCGCAGTCACCCATCAAGTCAAGTTTACTCCAGCTCAGTGCTAAATCAGTCACTAAGTAACACAATCACCGTGCGGATCGGCGTTTTGGTTTGTTACGCTTGCGACGACTTGTGGGCATATGTTCCAGCAAGAAATCAATCACATCTTCCTGCACTATCTTTGCTCGGTCTTGACCGTTGAAATAGTGATCAGTTTCATACCAGATAGCACTTGAGTTTCTGCCTGCGGCGGCATGCAGTGCTTTGGCAAACATCGGTGCTACCAGTAGGTCTAGAGTGACGTTAACCATCACCAATGGCCGCGGGGCGATTTTTCCCACATGGTCGGCTGGGTCTAACGATGGCCTAGCAATTTCGGGATCGTCAGATTCACGACCCGTAAAGAAAACCGGAAAACCACCCCCCCCGACAAGCGATCCCATTACTTTGATACGCGGTTCATGTGCCACAAACGTGACACCCGTTATTGCTCCCCAGCTAATGCCGACAAAAGCGAGACGCTCTGTGTCGACTTCTTTGCGTTGCATCAGATAATCGACGGCTCGACTGTAGTCCGCACAGTAATGCTCAAAGCGGCGGTAGTCCATTTGTTTGAGAACAAAGGGATCTTTTTTATCAGGACGACGACGTTCTCCTCGGAAGGCCGAATCAATTGTTAGGACGACAAAACCGTTGTCTACAAATTGTTTTCCGATTTGCACTATGTAGTCAGTTTTCTTGCTGCCGCCAGATCCGTACTGCAAAAATACCGTGGGGTGCTTTTCATTTTCATTCTTGGGAATGTATAAAAAGGCAGGAACGCGGTCCCCGTCAATTCCGTTAAATTCAACTCGCAAGTGAAGATGATCTGCCGCATCTTTGACGACAGACTCGGTACTATCGAGTGGTGCGTCGTGATCTACTCGGAACGGAATCTCCGAATCTGTGGCGCGGCCAGTCAACGAGGTACAGATGCACAGGAAAATGGCGATGGTGGTTTTAATGGCAATCGTGATTTTCATGCTGCATCCCTGAACATGGAAAGCGGTTCCTAGGAAGTGTCGCCTGACGAAACAGGGCTATGTTTAAGTTAAATCATTAAGCGTGGCTTGGCAACGGTATGGTTGGAACCCGCGTGTTCGGTTCAAGCCACTCTGATTGAATCAAATCATGCGATTGATGGAGTATTCAGATTGTGGTCGCATTTGACACATTTTGTAGATCGTTGTGTGTTAAAATTGTGCATCCAAGCAAAAGTGAACTGATGTTTTAATGGAGGGTGTGTTGATGGATCCTATTAGCCGACGAACATTTAGTGCTTCAGTAGCAACAGGAATTGTAACGGCAACCACAGCGGCGGCAAAAACGACAGTAGAAGCTCCCGTTGGCCCAATGGTTGGACATGTCTCTAGCAACCAGGCCATGCTATGGTATCGACCCAGTGAAGTGGGAACCTATAGCCTTACGGTTCGTGATACGTCTGGAGCGCTCGTAGCGCAGGTAAAAAGCCAGGCTATTGCTGATAACGACCGTTGTGTTACCTGGGAGATTTCTGATTTAGAGCCTACCACGCGGTACCGCTATGAAATTCAGTCCCAGGGAAAAACCATAGTCGGAGGTGATGATTATATCTTCAAGACCGCGCCGCCTGATGATAGTAAATCGAAAATCTGTTTGGCATTCGGATCGTGTGCCAAGAGTGTCCCGCTGCCGTTGTGGACACAGATGGCAGACCGTGGTGCTGAGGGGCTTGTTCTATTAGGCGATACACCCTATATCGATTCCACTGTATTGCAGGTAGCCCGTCAGAAACACCGTCAGTTTCTGTCGATTCCTGAATTATCTCGTTTTATGCGTCAGCGTCCTGTGTGGGGTACCTGGGATGATCATGATTTTGGCCGAAATGATTCCGATGGCAATTTGCCGGGCAAAGAGAATACCCGGCAGGCGTTTGTTGAGTATCGCGCAAATAAAGCGTACGGAGAAAAAGGCCAGGGGGTTTACACTAAGTTCCGCCAGGGGCCGGTGGAAGTCTTCTTACTGGACACGCGGTGGTTTGCCAGAACAGAGCCCTCACCGGTCGATGCTGAAAAACAGACGCTACTGGGTCAGCGACAGTGGGATTGGCTGCTGAATAGCTTGCAGGAATCAACAGCGCCCTTCAAACTAATCGCTTCTGGGATGATCTGGGATAATAAACGCAATTCGGAATCGGATGACTGGATGACGTACGTTCATGAGCGTACGGCATTGTTTGACTTTTTGGGTAAGAATAAGATCTCCGGCGTTGTGCTGATCGGTGGTGATATTCATTGCTCTAGGTTGTTACGTTACAAAACAGAGAAACAAGTTGGTTATCCAATCCACCAATTTATCGTTTCACCGATTCATAACAGTACGATTCCTGCGTTGAATGTTCCTCATCCGGATTTGATAAAGGGCGCAGCGATACCGAATGTTTGGTTGCGACTAGAAGTGGATTCCAGCGTGACTCCGGCAACGTTGCATGCTGAATGGGTACAGATGAACGGCCGCAAAATGTGGGACCTTAAGCTAACGCAGCAACAACTGACGTCGACCTAAATCGCACGTCAGGATTTCGTTGACGAGCTTGGTGCTGCGTTTAATCGTTTAATCGTTGACTCGTGAGAGAATTTTCTTTCGACTTTCCCGTTGCTGGTTTCTGAGAAAGTCTTTCTGAGTCTGTTGCAGGAGGGCGTAGAATAGCTGGTTCTGCCTAGCGAGTTCGGTGACGGGGTTGGCTGGGACTGTTCCCTGTTCGAGCATGATCCAGCCCGCGTAGTCAGATTTGACGAGCAGTTGCATAAGTTCCTGATTGGGATAATCGGGAAAATCTATTTCACGACAGTGAAGCGTCGCACCGAAACGATCCCGCACGAGATTAAAGTTATGCTCCAAGCCATCGCCCTGAAGATCCTGTGGATTGCAATTCCAGCAGACGGTGACGTTGGGATGATCAGCAATTTCCATAATTGCCTTGATGGTGGGCAATTCGGCACATTGTCCATGGACTTCTAAGCGAATTTGCTGTCCCCACCCCGCTCCAAATGATCCCAGTTCATTGAGAGCTATCCCAATTTGTTCAATGGTTTTTTCATGGGGGATATTATCGTAGAAACGATCCGGTTTGACTTTGACACCGGTTCCACCGACGTCGTGACTCAGCTGGATAAATTGCTTGGTGCGTTCGATCGCCTGTTTGACGACGGTCGGATCTGGGTTGTCATATCGTTCGTTACTGCCGATACCGACCAGAACGATTGCAGCGTCCGCAAATTTCTGCTGTACTTCCTGGCGTTGATCTTGGTTCAGCTCCGGTTCAACACCATGGGCATGGGTTGTCCTTAGTTCAACTCCCTGAACCTTGGTTTGCTTACAGTTCTCCAGCAGTGTATCCAACTCCCAGTCTTTTCCCCACTGATAGGTGACGAGTCCGAATCGCATACTGTTACCAGGCTTGATGACCCATTTTCTGCTCGGCCGAGTGGCAGCCGCCAGATCGTCCGGCAGCAATATTGATGTGAGAATTCCTGCCGATGTTGCTGTACTTGATTTAATCCAGCTGCGTCGGTGCATGTTCACGGATAGAATCCCTTATAGATACAAGCTAAACCGAGAATATCGAATCGCTTAACGCGCTTGTGCTGTCACTAAACGATTCCTGCTCGATTCCCATGGATTGTAGAATACTCAAATGTAAATTGGCCATTGGCGTTGCCTCTTGAGACCAATACGTGCCATGCTTAAGTCCCATGTTAGCCCCACCAGCCACTAGTGTTGGTAAGTTACGTGGATTATGAGTGGTACTCGCACCACTGCCATACAGCACGATACTATTATCAAGCACTGAACCCTTGTGGTCTTTGAACTGTTCGAGGCGATTAAAGAAGTAAGCGAGTTGTTCACTCAGAAAGTGATCATACTTCGCAAAATTCAACTGCCCATTTTTGTCATTCGCATGGGACAACTGATGGTGGGTACTGGATAATCCAAGTTTAAGCGGGAAGGTATCACTGATTCCCATCCCATCTTCACGGTTTAGCATGAAAGCAACGCTGCGAGTAATATCAGCGTCAAATGCGAGGGCGATCAAATCAAACATGTTGCGATAATATTCGCTCGGCTCGCCCTCGGTGTTGACATCTAAATTTAGGTGGGAGTAATCCTGTTTTTTGACAGGGATGTCTATCCATTTTTCTGACGCGATCAGCCGCGATTCTACTTCATCGAGCGATGTCAGATATTGTTCCATTTTAGCTCGGTCGGATTTCCCCAGCCTCTTATTAAACGCTTTGGCGTTTTCTAAAACAGCGTCGACTAATCGGATATGTTTTTTCAGAGTTGTACGTTCTGCCTCAAGCGTCGACTTGTCTCCTCGGAATAGACGGTTGAATACTCTACGAGGGTTGTTTTCGGCTGGGATCGGATTGCCTTGTGTGTTGTATGAAATTGTTCCTGTGCGAGACAGAAATCCGACGCCCGCATCAATCGACAGTACCAGCGAGGGTTGTCGACAATGTTGTTTGGTATGTTGAGCAACGACTTGGTCCAGTCCGACGCTGTTATAAGTGCCCGGTTTGGGATTGTGCAGAGGTGCTCCGGTAAGCCACATGTCAGAACAGACGTGAGGGTCCGATTTGATGCCGGATGCATGTTGCAATCCACCCATAAAGCTCAATTGGTTTCGGAAACGACTTAGGGGCTTGGTCGATTCACCGAATTTGAAATCGCTTCCAGTCTGTTGTGGAAACCACCGCCAATCGTCAATTTTGTTTGCTTCACGCGGCAGTGACATGCCGTTGGCCGTATAAATAGCGCAAAAACGGCGTGGTGTTTGTTTCACAACGTCGTCACCCATCGCTTCAAGTATCGGTAAGACTAGGGTTGTCCCGGCGATCCCTTTGAGAACGCTACGGCGATCTATTTTTTTTATTGAACTCATTAGAATATCCCTCCAAACGATCATTTATTCAGAAACAACTCGCTGGTGATGACGAATCGGAATAGATCCTGCATCCGGTAGCCTGACGTTCGTAATTCTAGTTGGTTTTCTTTTAGTTCGACAAGTTCATTGTAACTGAGACTGCGTCCGATAGCGTAACTGGTTAAATGTTTTAGGAAACTAAAGGCGACCTGATCCAACTGTTTATTAACAAGATATTGTTTCAAGCCGTCCAAATCATCAACGACCGTCTTGTCTGGTAATGTTGATTGGCTTTCAATTTTCCCAGAAGTTTTATATAACCCTCCGGCGTCAAAAGTTTCAAAAGGTAGACCCCAGGGATCGATCCCTTCGTGGCATTTAATGCAACCGGCTTGATTGCGATGTTGTAATAATCGTTCGGCCAGAGTGAGATTAGAGTTGTCTTGTTCAAGGTCGGGCACATTTGGGGGCGGGTCAGCGGGTGGTCGGGCAATGATCTTACGGGCGACCCACGCACCACGTTTAACTGGATTAGATTCACGGCCATCGGATAATCCGGCTAATATTCCGGCCTGTGAAAGTATCCCGCCTAAGTGTTCGTTGTCGTGTGATAGTGGAAGAAATTCAAATCCGCTTTCTGTACGTTCACCGAGTCCGTAATAATTTGCGACGGTTTCATTTGCCATGATAAAGTCTGATCGAATCAGATTCCGCAACGGAAGATTGTGCTGGATTAAATACTGTAGAAAGTGAATCGGTTCCTGCCCGAGCTGTACTTTGGCGTCACGCGTCAAGTTTGGGTATCGTTTCCGATCTATTTCCACCACAGCTAGTTTGTCGAGGTCCAACCATTGCGTTGTGAATTCAGCAGCGAATTCACTAAATCGCGAATCTTGAATTAGTCGGTTTGTTTCGGTTGCGAGAGAGTGCGTGAGAGTGTTGCTAACGGCCAGTTCAAGCAACCGATCGTCGGGTGCTCGGTTCCAGAGGAAATAAGATAGTTTGGATGCAAGCTCATGCTCGCTGATCGGTTCTGGTTTGGGTGTATTGCTGTTTTCAATCAAAAATAGAAACTGCGGTGACGTGAGCACGATCAAGAGTGCATCTTTGATACTCTGTGTGAAATCTTGACTGTCTTGAAAGGATTGTTCCCAGATCGACATCAGCGAATGCAGTTCCGTATTCGTCAGGGGACGGCGGAAAGCGCGTGATGCAAAGTTTCGAATCACTTCGCGAGCGTACACTTTGGGTTGGTGGGTATGGTTTGATGCAATAAAGATATTGGTGTGCGTAGCAGGTGGCCAAGTGTCATAAAATGGACCTTCAAACTCAACGGACTTAATGAGCAGGCGCGGCATGTCTCGGCCGTCGGTGTATTCACTGCGTACTCCAATCTCACGAATTCCAGCCAGATAATTGACATTGTCTTTTTCCACGTCTGGGCTGGGGAAATTTCTAATGGCACCTTCAAAAACGTATTTTTGCAGATCGGTTCCGGAAACGGTTTGCGGCTTACCGACGGGAGCTAGTGTGCTGCCGCAATCGCGGCGTAATCCGACATGCACACCGATATGCGGTGCTCGTTTTTCAAAAGTACGGAATCGATTCGCCAGGGGATGTGTGTCCTGCAGTCGAGTCAGGATAAGACGGTGGGGAGCCGCACCACCGGCATATTGCACTTCCAACGGCAAGGCGCCTGCACCGATGCGTACAGTCATGAAGGCAGGTTGATGTAGCGTCGCTGAGAATTGCCGCTTGCCCAGTTTTACTGTTAGAATTGCTGGTTTGTTAACCGGAGGCTGAATCAAACTTCGACCCGGTTCCAGCAAGGCCTGGATTTCGGACAGGTCTAACGCCCGACGGTATATATGAACATCGTCGATATCACCCTGAAACAACTTCGATTCCTGAATGCGTCCAATGTGCAGTTGCACAGCTCGATTGTCCAGATTGCCATTGTTGATTGTCCCGGTGGCCACTAAATATCCGTTGACATACAGGTTGGTTTGATTCGTTCCGCGGCGTACGACAGCAGCGACATGTTGCCATGTATTGACTCGAATGATGCCCGGTTTCGATGCAACAGTGCCATTAGACTGGTTATTTGGTCCCGCCG
>DTSG01000492.1:21725-23094 GCA_012965455.1 Planctomycetaceae bacterium
ACACTCCCTGATTATTAGGCATGTCTAGGTACCAACCGTGTGTCCAGCTGTACTTACCAAGGCAGACAATACCTGCCTGCCTTAATTGCGTGGGTCGAATCCAGGCGGCCACAGAGAAGTCTCCCGTACCAACATTCATCGAATCATCGCGTTTCACAACAACACAGTCATCTGTTCCATCGAGCGAGATCGCCTGACCAAATGGCGAATCTACATATTGAGCACCTCCCAGAAGTTGCCCCTGCAGTGAGTCACGTTTTGGCGTTGAATGAGCGTTTTGGTTCAGTTGCCACGCTCCGATTAAACCGACGTCCAGCCTAGAGGCATCTGGTTTGACGATATTCGCGACAGGTGGAGCAATGTAGACGTCCGCCTGATAGATCCCTGCGGTTTCTATGGAGACCACCTGAGGTTCAGCAAGCGATGTGATGGTGATGGCATCTGTCGAGGATTCGTCTTGAGCGAGACTGTCTGATTCCAGCAGCAAGGCATCGTCATAGCGTGCTGCATTCACGGTGACACGGAAATTTCCCTCGTCAGGCAACTCCCTCAGGGAGATCTTGAAATTTGCCTTCGGTCCGTACGTGCTTTCGATCTGGAACAACTCTGCACTGGGGATGGCTGGCCGCAATAACAATCCTTCTGCAACCGTTTGGTAAGCAAGTCCTTTGGGGTATCCGCCTGTTCCTCGCATACAAGCAAACACGGCGTGATAAATACTGTCATATTCACGCCAACCTCGTACGGTTGAGTTACCTGCATAGCCTTCGATGAATTTGAAAGCAGTTTGCATCTTTAGAGGAACGTAGGTAAATGGTTTTGCTGGAGCAAGTTCAGTGACTTGATAGTCTGGCGTCGGTAATAATGTACTTAGTGCGCCGAGTATCAAATTTCCGGTGAGCGGTTTTGGATTGACGTCTTTACCGAGGTCCAGGCGAAATGTTTGGATGACTGGAGGCGTGTTTGGATCAACGATACTTTGCTGGAGTGCTTGCTCGGCAATTCTAAAGTAGGACTCAATTAGCAGTGGTGATAACAACAAAGTCTTTTGATTATTTAGAAACCCATCTTTGGATTTCGCGTCGGGGGGTAATCCGTTGGCTAGGTTTTCATTGAGGCCGAGTAAATCTTGTAATGTGTTTTGATACTGGCTTATGGTGAGTCGACGAATTGAGCCGTTGTATTCGCGTTCTCGGTTTCGAGCAGCAGTTAGATTCTTCTGAATCCATGTCAGTAATAATTGTCGCTCTGCGGTGGTAGGTTGTAATTCATCCTCAGGTGGCATGTTCCCCGAATTGATTTGATGATAAATCGCATCCCATAATCGCAGCCGCTTTTCGGGTAGTGAGCCATCTAAGTGGTCAACGCG
>DTSG01000492.1:23104-23397 GCA_012965455.1 Planctomycetaceae bacterium
TCGTCTGGGTTATGACAACTCAAGCAATAGTTGTTTATTACGGGCTGGATGGATTTGCGAAAAGATTTTGACGCTTCAGCATTCCGAGTTTGCGCTTGTGCCGACGATTGAAAACATGACAGCGCAATTACGCTGGCCAGCATGATCACGGCAGAGGCTATTCGTGAAATTTGGTAACGCATGTTCATGGGGAAGGGCAAAAATCGTCAAAGGGTGGGTTGAAGACAGCAGTGTTACTCTTGGGAATAGTAAATCAGTCGATTAGTTCAAAGGTGAATGTCACTTTATATTCT